>CALQBB020000053.1 GCA_943328715.2 Polynucleobacter meluiroseus
TTAACCTTGTGGATGTTCAATCCTTGAATAAAGACATCTTTGTGGAGTTGAAATATGCAACGACCGATAATTTCATGGGTATCATTTTGTACGAGCGCTTGAAAAAAGCCTATTTGCAAAAGGATGTTGCGGAACGACTTTCGAAAGTCCAAGTCTATTTATCCCGATTAAAACCAGGATTTCATTTGCTGATTTATGATGCACTACGTCCCGTTAGCGTGCAGCAAAAAATGTGGGACGCCCTCGATTCGTTGCCGCCTGTCGAACGTGGAAAGTTTGTCTCGAATCCCAAAAACCGAAGTTTGCACAACATGGGAGCAGCTGTGGATTTAACTATTTTAGATCAAAACGGCGTTCCTTTGGATATGGGTGCGGGCTATGATGACATTCGTCAAATTGCTTATCCATCCATGGAAAAACAGTTTGTTGCTGAAGGGAAATTGACGACCGTTCACATGGCAAACCGTGATTTATTGCGCAACGTAATGAAGTCGCAAGGATTTCGTCAATTACAAACGGAATGGTGGCATTTCAATGCCTGCTCACGTGCGGAAGGACTTCTGAAATACAAAGTGCTCTTCGAAGAGCCTTAATAATTCAAATAAATCTGAGTGGTGTCAAACGCACTGGTATTGGCTTCTAAATATCCCTGATTTGGCGTATTCAAGACCCAATAGAGCAAGGAATAAATTGTATTTCCTTTGTTTATGCAATAAATGGTCGTGTCCAATGCTCCGTAAAAATTTTGTTCCGTACTCGGACAACATTCTGCACAAGAGGCATATCCCGCTTGTTTGATGTATTGAAAATGATCCATCGAAAGTGGATTCTGGTTGACGAAGTTTAATGCAACCCATGATTGGGCCCATGTCGATAATGCAAAGGTGTTTTCCTCCTTTAGTTTCAATTCTGAAAAATAAATCTCTTTCTCAATAGGAAAATACAAGTGCTTGTTCACGCGAATGATGTATATTTCTAGGCGCTCCCTCGGAACTTTAAATTGAAATTTGCCATCAGCTCCAAGGATGGAGCTGGAAACGAATTGCTCATTATTGGAAGCCAATGGAATTTTATACAAGCTAATTTCTGCTCCGGTATGTCCAGTTTGAAACGTCGCGTCCGTTACCGTACCATTGATAATAAATTCACCCGCTCCTTTGTCGCAACCATAAAACACTCCGAGTAGAATGATGGAAAGAACAAGTTTTAAGCGTTCCATTGATCGACTAAATTGATCTTTTCAGATGGAATGAATAAGTAGTCTCCTTGTTCGGACTGTTTCCCACTTTCCGCTACACATTTTCCATTCTCAATTCCGTGCTGAACAAATCCAAGTTCAGAGAAAAAATTTATCAAAAGCTCTGTGTTTTTAGGGTCAATTTCTATTTGAACAATTGGACGTTTTTCTTTTAACACAGCGCCCAACTGACTAATTACTTCCCATTCGTGTCCTTCAATGTCACATTTAATGTAATCAATGCGTTCGAAGGTGCTGAAAAATGCAGAGGTATTGACCATTTGCACTTGTTGCGTCGTTTGGTGCTCGCCTTCTTGCTCATTGCGCATCACATGTGGAAGTCCAGTTCGCATCATTCCATTTGTTTTTGGTAAAACCATGGTGATGGATCCGGATGTTTTTCCAAGCGCTACGTTGTGTAATTCAACATTCTCTTTGCTTCCAATGAAGTGATCCAAAACAGCATGAAATTGTGGCAATGGCTCAATGGCAATTAATTTTCCGTTCGGAACCAAGCGGGAAAACGTTTTTGCAAAATAACCAAGATTCGCTCCAATATCAATCACCACATATTCTGGTTGAATAATGCGCTGAATAAAATAATGAAACTTAAAGGACTGTTTGTTTTTCAATAAACCTAAACGATACATGAAGTAAAAACTTCGATGTAAAGTCATCAGGTATTGACGCTCACTCAGCAAGAAATATAAAAGTCTTTTCAATTGCTCTTTGTTTGAATAACGAAGGTACATTTTTCCATTTGGACTTCCTTGTTTTTCGCTCAAAAATGCACGTATTGAGCAGAGAATTGTAATTTTAAGGCATGAAAAATTTACTCTTTGGATTGATGGCTATTTGCGCGTTTACATTTCATGCGAATGCTCAATTGGATTTGAAACAAATAATGTCCGGTACTGCCTTCGTAGGGAATTCACCGGAATCGTATGAATGGTCCATTGACGGACAATCCATTTATTTTTACTGGAATCCAGAAAACAAGATTGGAAGCAGTCTCTATCAATATTCTTTAAAGGATCAGAAGTACACGAAATTATCTGATTCTGAAGCATCTTCTGTGGTGTTTTTTGATGCTGCTCAACGAGATTTTCAACGTCAATTCATGAGCGATGAAGGTGTGTTGTGGAGCGTGGACAAAGCAACCGGCTCACGTCAAACCCATCTGCAAACGACCAATGGAGTTTACAACGTTCAACGTGCCAAAACGCCAACAATTGTACTTTTTCAGCAGGGTGATCAAGCGTATGCTTTAGATATCCAATCAGGTTCTATCAAACAATTGACAAATTTCAAAGCGGGGGACAAAAAAACACAGCAAAAGGATAGTAGTTTTCTGGAAAAACAACAAGTCGAATTGTTTGAGTTTATTCAGGATAAAAACGAACGATCAGCCTATTATAAAAAACAAGGTGAAACTTCACGGTTTCGTTTTCCCAAAGAACAATTTGTAGGTGCAGCAAATTGGAGCGACATTCAAATTGATCCATCAGTCAGTTATGCGGTTCTGCGTGTGACAGAAGGGGCGGATTCCAAGCCAACAAGTGTCGAGCAGTTTGTAACGAACGATGGATTTACGAAACATCAATTGGCTCGTGATAAAGTCAGTGCAAATGAGCCAAATCAGAAAATGGTTTTGTATCAAATGGCTGCTGACACCTTGATTTATTTGGATTTTTCCAAGTTAACAGATATTCGCCTAAAACCAGCTTATTTGAGAGAGAAGGATTCTGTTTCGCAATTTAAACAAGATCGCCCTCTGTTTATTCATGCAGTAAAATTTGCTCAAAATCAACCATTGGCACTTTGTGATGTTCGAAGTTCAGATAATAAAGACCGATGGATCGTGTTAATCAACATGGAAAAAGTAAGTGTCCAAGAAATCGAACATCAACACGACGAAGCATGGATTGGCGGTCCTGGTATTTCTTCTTGGAACGAAGCGGATGGCAACATGGATTGGATTTTAGATGGTGAGTCGTTTTATTTTCAATCAGAGGAAACGGGGTATTCAACATTGTATCAATATGAGCTGTCGAAAGGTAAAAAATCATGCCTTTGGCCAGTGGCAAAAACAGAAGTTTACGAAGTTCGATTGTCAAAGGATCGCAAAAACATGTACCTCGAGTACAATCCCTGTGAAATTGGAAAAACGGGACACCATGCTTTTGGTAAATTGAATCTTGAAACTTTGACGTTCACGCCTTATGCACAATTGCAAGTTGGGTTTAATGAAGTGCGCTTATCACCAGATGAGAAAAACATGGTCGTTCGACAGTCCTTTGCCAATAAACCTTGGGAATTGTATGTAAAGGAAAACAATCCAACGAAGCGTGATTTGAGACAAATTACACATTCTACTTCGGATGCATTTGAATCCTATCGTTGGATTGATCCACAAGTGATTTCGATACCAGCCTCTGATAGCGTGCCGATTTTTGCACGTATTTATGAGCCAACGAAGGAAACGAAAAATGGCGCAGCAATTTTCTTTGTTCACGGTGCGGGATATTTGCAAAATGCACATCATTACTGGAGTAATTATTACCGTGAGTACATGTTTCATCATTTGTTGATGGAAAAAGGATTCACTGTCATTGATTTGGATTACCGAGCGAGTGAAGGCTATGGCCGTGATTACCGAACAGCGATCTATCGTCACATGGGAGGAAGAGATTTGGAGGATTTTGTCGATGCAAAAGCGTTCATGGTGAAAAACTATGGAATTGATGCAAAGCGAGTAGGGATGTACGGTGGATCTTACGGTGGATTCATTACCTTGATGGGCTTATTGACAAAACCAAATGAATTCGCATGTGGAGCGGCTTTGCGTTCGGTGACGGATTGGGCACATTACAATCATGAATACACAAGCAATATTTTAAATAGTCCGGAAACAGATCCGGAAGCTTACCGCAAAAGTTCGCCGATTTATTTCGCTGAAAATTTACAAGACCCCCTGTTGATGTTACACGGAATGGTCGATGACAACGTGCAATTTCAAGATGTCGTTCGTTTGAGCCAACGATTTATTGAACTTGGAAAAAAGGATTGGGATTTAGCTGTTTATCCGGTGGAATCTCATGGCTTTAAAGAAGCATATTCGTGGTATGATGAATACCGACGTATTTTGGAATTAATGGAAAAGAACTTAAAATAAGCAGATGTTAGTAAGAGAATTGGTGGACAAAGAGGAAATGTTGAGTTACCTTCCAGTGTTAAATGAGCTTTATCCAAGTTTGACAGCGGAAGAATATTCTCGCGAGTTGGATGAAATGCTTCCATGTCGTTATGGACAAGTTGCCGTATTTGAAGAGGAGGAATGCATCGCCATTTGTGGTTTTTGGATTGGAAACAAACTTTGGATCGGAAAGTACTTAGAATTAGATAATATCGTCGTTCGTACATCGCACCGTAGTCAAGGTGTCGGTAAGTTGATGTTCGATTTTCTAGAAAGAAAGGCTTTCGAACAACAGTGCAAGATGCTTTCACTGGATTCGTACACCAGTAACTTTAAAGCACACAAGTTTTTCTACAATGAAGGATATGCGCCAAAAGGATTTCACTTTGTGAAATTATTGGACAAGGACGCGGTTCGTTAAACAAAAAAACCGAGTCTTTTGAACTCGGTTTTATAGGTATTTCAGTTTTATCTAGGAATGTTTAGCGGCTAAATAACGCTCAGCGTCCAATGCAGCCATACAACCTGTCCCTGCAGCTGTAATCGCTTGACGATAGGTTCTATCGGCAGCATCTCCAGCAACAAATACTCCAGGTACGTTTGTTTTCGAACTTCCCGGTTGTTCGTATTTGATGTATCCAGTTTCATCTAGGTTGATGAAATCTTTGAAAATTTCGGTATTTGGTTGGTGTCCGATCGCAACAAAGAATCCCGTTGCTGGAATCGTGCGCTCTTCTTTCGTTTGTATGTTTTGAACACGAGCACCAGTAACTAATTGACCATCACCTAAAACTTCTAAGGTTTCTGTGTTGAACAAAATTTCGATGTTCGGAGTTTTCATCACGCGTTCAGCCATGATTTTGGATGCTCTGAATTCATCTCGTCGAACCAACATCGTAACTTTTGTACATAACTTCGATAAGTAATGTGCTTCTTCACATGCAGAATCACCCGCTCCAACAATGATTGTTTCTTGATTGCGGTAAAAGAATCCATCACACACTGCGCATGCGGAAACTCCACCACCTAACTTCAGGTATTTTTGCTCACTTTCTAGTCCTAGGTATTTTGCAGAGGCACCAGTGGAAATAATCACTGTTTCAGCATGAATCTCTGATCCATTTTCTGTCCAACATTTGTGAACAGAACCACTAAAATCTACTTTCGTGATAAATCCAGAACGAATGTCTGTATTGAAACGTTTCGCTTGCTCTTCTAACTGCATCATCATTTCAGGACCAGTGACTCCTTGTGGATATCCTGGGAAATTCTCTACTTCATTTGTCGTAGTTAATTGTCCTCCTGGTTGTAATCCTTGATACATAACCGGCTTCATGTCAGCTCTCGCTGCGTAAATGGCTGCTGTATATCCAGCTGGACCAGAACCAATAATCAAACATTCAAGGTGTTCTACTGTACTCATATCTTTTGTTTTTAACAGAGCAAAAATAAGGGATTGTGTCCAATTAGAACGCTACACGATCGATGTCTTCTAAACAACTTCTCAACAATTGGTAACATTTCAAGGAAGGATACGTCCATCAAAATAATTCCTTATTTTCGTACACCAAAAAAATATACAATGAATAAAAGAATATTAATTTATGTGTGTTCTTCCCTTGTCTTTACAAGTTTCGCACAGAAAAAAGAAGAGACACCAAACAAAGCACCGTTAAACTGGTATTTGGAAGATCCAAAAGCAGATGGCATTTATGGAGTAGGAGCGGAGCGCGCTTATGAATTGTTAAATGCAGCCGGCAAAAAACCAAAACAAGTTATTGTTGCTGTCATCGATAGCGGAGTAGAAACGGATCATCCGGATTTAAAAGATGTGATTTGGGTGAATGAGGATGAAATTCCTGGAAATGGAATCGATGATGATAAAAATGGATATGTGGATGACGTTCACGGTTGGTCTTTTTTAGGTGGGGCAACGCAGGATATCAATAACGAA
>CALQBB020000054.1 GCA_943328715.2 Polynucleobacter meluiroseus
CGTTATTGTTTGTTTTCCTGCATTGATTAGATCAGCATCTTCTTCTCCTTCGAAAGGAAAAGGACCCATACCCAAAATGCCATTTTCTGATTGAAATTCTACTTCAATACCTTGCGGAATATAGTTCGCAACAAGTGTTGGGATTCCAATCCCCAAGTTGACGTACCATCCGTTTTTTATTTCTTGTGCAATGCGTTGCGCAATGCCGTTTTTGTCGAGTGCCATATCGTCTGTGCTTAATCGTTCTTTCTAACTGTTCGTTGCTCGATTCTTTTCTCGAATTTCTCTCCTTGGAAGATGCGTTGAACGAAAATCCCAGGTGTGTGTATGTGATTAGGATCTAAGGTTCCTGCTGGAACAAGTTCCTCGACTTCAGCAACGGTAATTTTACCGGCCATGGCCATCATCGGATTAAAATTTCGTGCAGCTGCTTTGTAAATGAGGTTTCCTTCTGTATCGCCTTTCCATGCTTTCACGATGGCAAAGTCTGCAGTTAATGCACTTTCTAGAATGTGTGGTTTGCCGTTAAATACGCGCACTTCTTTTCCTTCAGCTACTTCCGTTCCGTATCCTGCGGGTGTGAAAAATGCGGGAATTCCAGCACCACCAGCACGACATCGTTCAGCTAAACTTCCTTGAGGAATTAAGTCAACTTCGAGTTCACCACTCAGCATTTGACGTTCAAATTCATCGTTTTCTCCGACATATGAACTGATCATTTTTTTCACTTGCTTCGCTTGCAGCATGAGTCCAATACCAAAATCGTCTACCCCTGCGTTATTGCTAATACAAGTCAGGTTTTTAGTTCCCAGTTTGACTAATTGTCCAATGGAATTTTCTGGAATACCACAAAGGCCAAATCCACCTAACATGAGTGTCATCCCATCTTGAATACCAACTAATGCTTCTTCTACGTTCTTTACAACTTTGTTCATGTGCTAAAATTCAAATGGTACTTCTGATTCATCGACTGTTTCCGGCTGTGGAGCGTCTGTGCAATCATACGCTTCTTGATCGTAATCATCAGGAGGAAGGAAATCTCGTGTAGACAAAGCTATGACTGGATCTTTGTAAACACGTTGCATATAATATCCGTAAATCGGCAAGGCCATTCGTGCACCTTGTCCCCAAGTCATGCTTTGGAATCGGACCGCGCGATCTTCTGCTCCGACCCAAACTCCTGTCACCAATTCCGGAGTGATGCCAATAAACCATCCATCGGAGTTATTTTGAGTTGTTCCCGTTTTCCCAGCGGTTGGAGCAGTTACACCTCCCCAACTTCTTCCGCTTCGTAGACTTCCGGCAGTTCCATACTGAACAACACCTTTCATCATTTTCAAAATTTCGAAGGCAACAGTAGAGTTTAAGGCTTGCTCGCGGTGTTCTGTAGCACTGTAAATTACTTTTCCGTTACGATCCGTGATGCGTTCGATGGTCGTTGGACGCACGTAAATTCCGTTATTCGGGAAGATACATTGTGCCGCAACCAATTGATAGAGGGAAAGGTCCATACTTCCTAAACACATCGAAGGAACGACATCGTTTTTATTTAATTCGATTTCAGTCTTTCTCAACAATTTCTCGATTTGGAACGGTCCACCAATTTTTTGAACGGGATTAAATGCGCCCATGCGTGCCATCACGGCCACGGTGGTAGGATTGGACGATTGTGCTAATCCATCCTTCACCGAACCTGCTGGTGTACCTTGTGGACAATATTGACCAACTACCTTATTTTGATCATCGACTAAATCCACACAGTATTCACCCGAAGAAAAAGTAGTACACGGGTTCACAACTTTCATGGAAAGTGCCGCAGCGTATACAAACGGTTTAATCGTTGATCCAACTTGACGTTTACCTTGACGCACGTGATCGTATCCGAAGTGTTTGAAGTTTACTCCACCAACCCAAGCACGCACGAATCCAGAGGAAGGATCCATTGATAAAAGGCCGGCGTGTAAAAACGCTTTGTAATAACGGATGGAGTCATTAGGAGTCATCGTGGTATCACGCTCTCCGCTCCAAGAAAAAACGGTCATAGTGGTTGGAGTATCGAAGCTTTTTCTGATGTCATTATCTGAATAGCCGGCTAATGTCATGTTCTGAAAGCGCCCAGAAGAAGTTCGTGCCGATTCCATGATTTGATTCACCATTTTTGTCTCAATGGCATTCGAGAAAGGGTAATTTTTTACACGACGGTTGTTCAAGTCAAATTGTGGTTGCAATTCCTCCTTGATGTGACGTTCAACAGCGTATTCCGCATAGCGTTGAAGCGAAGGATTTAAAGTTGTGTAGATTTTGAGTCCGTCACTGTAAATATCGAAAGGTTCACCCTCTTCGTTGACATATTTATAGGAACCATCTTCGTTTTTCGTTTGAAGAATTTGAGTGACCTCCTTGCGCAAGGACTCACGGAAATACGGAGCCATTCCTTCCTTGTGATCTAGTGATTTGTATTGAATAACAATAGGCATAGCCTTCAAGCGGTCGTATTCCTCTTGGGTTAATTTGTTTTTGATGCCTTCGTTTTCTCCTTTGCTGTTTTTCAACCATTGAAACAACACTTGGTTTCTTCGGGAAAGTGCACGCAATGAGTCTTCCGAACGGATCGCAGCCATTTGAGCTGCAGTTACTTTCTCAGGGGCAATTCCTGCTCGGTCCGCTGCTTTGTTTCGGTAGTTTTTGATGGTATACTTGTATGGATTAAACAAGTCTGGATTTTTACACATCCCAACTAGTACAGCTGCTTCAATTTTGGAAAGTTCTCTTGGTCTTTTATTAAAGTAGACACGGGAAGCATTTTCAATTCCAACAGCATTGTACAAGAAATCAAATTGATTTAAGTACATGGTAATGATTTCCTCTTTGGTAAAGCGTTCTTCCAAACGTTTCGCGATGATGTTTTCACGGGCTTTTTCATTCAATCGACGGAATTTACCAAGAAATCCACCCAAAGGAAGATCGAAAGTTTCTCCATTGGCACGTGCTAATTCAGCTAACTGACGTTGTCTGAGCGTATAAATCAATTTTGCTAATTGCTGCGTGATCGTGGAAGCACCACCTTTGCGGCCCAAACTAGCAAACGAGCGAAGAAGTCCTTTGAAATCTACACCTGAATGACTGTAAAAACGTTCATCCTCTGTTGAAATCAACGCATCAAATACATATGGAGAGATTTCACGGTATTTGACACTGGTGCGATTGACTGCCCAAAAACGACCAATGACCGTATCTTCTTTCACGCTTTTTTTCGCGATGATCAATGATGCTTGTAATTCCGGTGGATTATCTAAACTTGCGACAGATGGCAATACACTTTCTGATTGCAAAAGCAATAGTGCTGCAACCAAGATGAAAGGTATTAATGAAATACCCCAAAATAGTTTCGTGTATTTTTTTGTTTCTTCTTCGGTCATTTTTGCTTCCTTATTTTTCATAATTCAAAATTAACGACAATTATCTTAACACATCTTTTCGTTGACTGTCCAATTTCAGTAGGATAAACATCATCATACAAAAGGACATCATTGAAGATCCTCCGTAGCTGAAAAACGGCAAGGGAATTCCAATTACTGGCGCAAATCCGATGTTCATTCCAATATTAATAGCGAAGTGATAAAACAAAATCATACCAACACAATAGGCGTAGACTCGGTTAAATATGGACCGTTGTCGTTCTGCGATAAGAATGATTCGGATTAACATAAATAAGTAGAGTCCAAATAAGAAAATGATCCCAACAAATCCCCATTCTTCCGCAAACGGACAAAAAATGAAATCTGTTTCACTTTCCGGAACGTGGTTACTTTCCACACTTGAAACTGATGCTTTGTTGTACCCTTTTCCGAGTAAGCCGCCTGATCCAACTGCTGCCATAGCCCGATTTCGGTTATAATCCTTTCCATTTGGATCTTCTCGGAGTCCTAAAAACAATTCAATTCTATCCTTTTGATGCGTTGCTAAACTATTGAAGCCTTTATCCACGATAAAGGATAAGCCACTGGTTAAAATGAATCCAAGTATGATAATGACCGTACCTCTAGTTCGTTCCCTTTTTGCGGAAAAACGTTGAAGAAATAGGATTGACAAAATGGAGAAAATCAATAAGGTAGAAATGACTCCAATTGAACCAGAAACAGTAAACGGAAGGAAGAAAAAGTCCAATTGTACGGAGTTCAGTAACAGTGTGATTACACTGATGAAAATCATCACAAATAAAATGGGAATGAAGTGACTTCCAACCCATGTTTCTTTGAATCGAACACCCGGAATGCTATTGACAAAACTTAAAATAATGGGATCGAAGGTTAGTCCTTCACGGTACATCACAAACAAAAAGGAGGTGAAAACGACAAATGTCCCAGCATCTGGTTGAAGTAAAATAAGCGCCATTGGAACGAGTAAAATGGCACTTGCAGTCATAACACTGCTAATGTTTTGTTGTTTTACGCTAATCTCACTGATGTATTTGGCGAGTAAAAGTGCCGTTGATATTTTGGCGAATTCTGCGGGTTGAATCCCCATACTACCAATGCCAATCCATGCACGTGCTCCATGCACCGCAGGCATGAAAAGTACGATTACTAAAAGCAACAGCGTAAATCCATAGATGGGAAAAGCAAAGCGCCGGTAAATATCGGAATCAATTAAAAATACGATAAGACCAAGAAACAAGGAAACGACAATCCATATTAATTGTTTTCCATACATCATGGATACATCGTAAATAGCAGGATGTAAATCGTCGTAAGCAACGGAATAAAGTGTCGCCATTCCCGTCACCAACATCACCATGAAGGTGATAAAAAGTGGCCAATCTAAGTGCTCAACTAAACTTTCTTCCTTTCTCATTGTCCGGGAGTTGATATGTAGGCCAATTTAGCTTCCAAAATACGTTTTTCTTTTTCTTTGTCTGTGATTTTTCGTTTGATGTATTTTTCGATCATCAGACTTGCAATTGGCGCAGCCCATGTCCCACCAAATCCTGCATTTTCCACGAATACAGCGATAGCGATTTTTGGCTTATTCATTGGCGCAAAAGCAATGAAAACGGAGTGATCTTCTCCATGTGGATTTTGTACCGTTCCCGTTTTTCCACAAATCATGATGTTCTCAAGTCGCGCCATGCGTGCTGTTCCTCCATTTTCGTTTACTACACGTCTCATCCCTTCAATAACCGGCCAGAAATGTTTCGCGTTCACCATTGTTCGTTTTTTCGTGCGGTACTCAACCAATGGACCTTTGCGTCCGATGGACTTGACGAAATGGGGAACATAGTACCAACCTTTGTTGGCAATAATGGCAGCAATATTTGCCATGTGTAATGGCGTCAATTTTACTTCTCCTTGTCCAATGGAGATGGATCGGATGGTCGAGAATGCCCATTGATGGTGTCCATACCATTTATCGTAGTATTTCGCATCGGGAATTAATCCAGGACGTTGTCCAGAAACATCGGCATCCAATGTTTTACCTAGTCCAAAACTCGTCATGTATCGGTGCCATTTATTGAGTCCGTATTCGGCATCAGCAAATAGTCTTTTTTTCTTTCCTTGTTGAATAATGCGTCGGACCACCGCGTAGTAATATGGATTACAAGAATATTGAACTGCTTCAGCTACATTGCGTGCGGAAGGGTGGTTGTGACAACCAACCATGCTTTTGTCACAAGGAAAACCAGAGTCCTCCGTAATGACACCTTCCTGCATACCAATTAGGGATTGCACCAATTTAAAGATCGATCCGGGTGGATATTCCGCTTGAAGTGGACGAGGGAACAACGGCATGTTCTTATCCAATGCAAGCTTCGGATAGTTTTCGCTGATGTTTCGTTTCCCGACGAGCATATTTGGATCGTATGAAGGGGCAGAAACCATGGCTAGAATTTCACCGGTAGAAGGCTCAATCGCAACGATACAACCTTTTTTATTTTTCATTAATTTCTCACCGTAAGACTGAATAATCATATCCAAACCAAGTTTCAATGGGTCTGCTTGACGCGCAGTGGTATCGTATTTTCCATCAGCGAATGGTTCAATGGCATTGTTCAACGCTGACGTAACGATGTACTTAATTCCTTTTCGTCCGCGTAGTTCACGCTCATAGAATTTCTCGATACCAGATCTGCCAATGTTATCACCTGGTCTGTAAAAGCGATCATCATCAACTTCCTCCCGGTTCACCTCGGATAAATATCCCATGATATTTGCGCCACTTTTAAACGGATAATTCCGCATACTGGTCACTTTCTCGTAGAAACCAGGGAAATTTTCAAGGTGCGGGGCAATGCGGGAAATTTCTTCTAGGGTTAATTCCTTTAAAAATGGATACTTGCGTATTTTTTGGTAATTCGAAGTGCGTTTACCGGTGATTTTATTGTA
>CALQBB020000055.1 GCA_943328715.2 Polynucleobacter meluiroseus
ACTGGAGTAATTTCCGGTGTGTGATCAATTTCCTTTGCAACTTCAGGTGCTTTAGGTTCTTCTGGCGCGACTACAACTGGTTTTTCAGTAGCAAATACTTGACGCTTGATTTCCTCCAAGTTAATGGCATCTCCTTCATCCTCATCCTCAGATGAATCAGACATTTTTGGAGCGTCTGCTGGCTTATCGCTCAACGTGACAGACTCACGTTTTTCTCTACGAGAAGAAGCCTTAGACTGCTCTTTCATAGATTGATCAGCCGCAAATTCTTGGCACAAAAGTTCAAAATGATCCTGCTCCAAACGTGTGTTTGGATTGGAATCAATTTTAATTCCTTTAGACTCTAAGAACTCCACCAAAGTTGGTAGTCCAACATTGAGTTCACCTGCTGCTTTTCCTAATCGAATCGGTTTTCCCGCCATATTTATCCTTTTACGCTTCTGTAAGTGGAAATAATTTATTCAAATTCTGCTTGTAAAATTCGGAATACTTCCTCAATCGTTTCTTTTTCAAGATCCGTACGTGATACTAAATCAACCACGCCAATTTCCAAAACAGATTTCGCTGTATCACAGCCAATTGCTTTCAATTCATCGATTATCCAACTATCGATTTCATCCGCAAATTCCTCTAAATCAACATCCTCTACATCTACTTCTCCATCACGGTATACATCAATTTCGTAACCGCTTAATTTTCCAGCCAATTTAATATTGTTTCCACCTTTACCGATGGCTAATGACACTTGGTCTGGTTTCAAGTATACTTTTACTCTTTTTTCCTCTTCTAATATTTCCATAGAAGTCACCTTCGCTGGAGATAAAGCTCTTTGGATCAACAACTGGTTGTTTGTTGTATAGTTGATCACATCGATATTTTCATTTCTTAATTCACGAACAATTCCATGAATACGAGATCCTTTCATTCCAACACACGCTCCAACTGGATCAATACGGTCATCATATGACTCCACGGCAACTTTCGCGCGTTCTCCTGGTTCACGTACAATCTTTTTAATGGTAATTAAACCATCAAATACTTCAGGAACTTCTAATTCGAACAAACGCTCTAAGAATTCTGGTGCTGTGCGAGAAAGGATGATCACAGGCGTGCTGTTTCTCATATCTACTTTCGCAACAACAGCTCTCACTGATTCTCCTTTTTTGAAGAAATCAGAAGGAATTTGTTCAGATTTCGGCAAAATCAATTCGTTATTGTCATCATCCATGACAAGAATTTCTTTTTTCCAAACTTGGTAAACTTCACCAGTAACAATTTCACCAATACGCTCTTTGTATTTTTTGTAAAGGTGGTCTTTCTCTAGTTCTAGAATACGTGAAATTAAATTTTGGCGCAGAGACAATACATTACGACGTCCGAAATCGACAAATTTGAATTCTTCCGTTACTTCCTCCCCGATTTCAAAATCTGGTTCAATTTTAATTGCATCTGAATAAGCGATTTCCGTGTTTGGATCTTCTACTTCTCCATCATCAACAATTTCTTTATTCAAGAAAATTTGAACATCACCTTTGTCGATATTAACGATGATATCAATGTGTTCATCTGTATTGAACTTTTTCTTAAACATTGCTCGGAAAACATCTTCCAAGACATGTTGCATTGTTTGTTTGTCAATGTTTTTTAATTCCTTAAACTCCGAGAACGAGTCAACTAGTTCCGTACTATTCATAGCGTTTATTTAAAAGATATAACAATTTTAGACTCTTTTATTTCTGTTAAGGGAAGCTCTAGTATTTCTTCCACTTGTATTCTTCTTCTTTTTTCCTCCGATTTCTGAAGGGAAATTTGTTTGATGACGATACTCGCTTCACCTAATTTCATTAACTCACCTTCGTACTTTTCTCCATTATTCATTACAACTTTGAAACTGCGTCCAATGTTTTTAGAATACTGATTGATGTGACGAATAGGTTTGTCTAATCCAGCGGATGATACGTGCAATTCAAAGTCTTGCTTTTCTCTATCTAAGTTGTGTTCAATGTTTCTGGATACAGAAACACAATCGTTTACCGAAACCCCACCTTTGATTTTGTCTAGTTCAACATTGATCACGTTGCTTGACGAGATTGTCAATTCTACGACGTAAAGTCCATTGTCCAGCTCGGCAATGCGCTCGTCGATTAGTTCTAATATGAGTTTTTTATCTAACATTTCTTGTAATAAAAGAGGGGACTTTCGTCCCCTCTCGCTGCATTCGTTCATAAATGTGGTACAAATATACATCCTTTTTATGGAAATACAAAATCAAATGGACTTATCTTTGTAGGATGCTGATAGAAATAGAAAATAAAATCGTTACCACTGAGTTATTTGAACGCAAATTCGTATGTGACTTAAACGCATGTAAAGGAGCTTGTTGCGTGGAAGGTGATGGTGGTGCGCCACTCACACTGGAGGAAGTGGCCATCATCGAAGAAAACTATGACAAAATCTCGGTACACATGCGTCCTGAAGGAATTGCAAATGTAGCTGAAAAAGGCATCTACTATTCGGATGCGGAAGGTCATCCTGCTACGACACTTGTCAACGGACAAGAATGTTCCTTTGTTTATTTCGATGAGTCAGGAATCACGAAATGTGCAATTGAAAAGGCCTATTTACAAAATGAAATTGGCTTTAAAAAACCGATTTCATGTCACCTATATCCTATTCGTGTGAAACAATTCAATCACATTACAGCATTGAATTATGAAGAATGGCACATTTGCAAACCCGCTTGTGCCTGTGGAGAAAAATTGGACGTCCCTGTTTTCAAATTCTTAAAAGAACCATTAATCCGGGCATTCGGGACCTCGTTTTATGACGAGCTTCTTGCCATTGAAAAGGAGATCCAATAAAAGTGAATCACATAAAAAAATCCTGACGTTTCCGCCAGGATTCTTAATGTTTGTCCATTAGATTAATGCTCTACTTCGCCTTCGGCTAATGGAACATCCTGAGGGATAAAGTCCGTATCAGCCCCTGGCTTAGAATAATCGTAAGGCCATCTGTGAACTACCGGTAAAGCACCAGGCCAGTTACCGTGAATGTGTTCTACTGGAGTTGTCCACTCTAATGAGTTTGCATTCCAAGGATTTTGAGGTGCTTTTGGACCTCTGAAAATACTATAGAAGAAGTTGAATAAGAAAATAAGTTGACCAAGCGCAGCAACTATCGCGAAAATAGTAATGATTACATTTAAGTCCATCATCATATCTGCAGTTGGAGAATCTGTTTCCGTATATACTGAATAGTCGTAGTAACGTCTTGGTGCTCCTGCTAATCCAACAAAGTGCATTGGGAAGAATACTCCGTATGCTCCAATCAAGGTAATCCAGAAGTGAGCATAACCCAAACGCATATTCATCATTCTACCAAACATTTTAGGGAACCAGTGGTAAACACCGCCAAACATACCGAATACTGCAGACATTCCCATTACAATGTGGAAGTGAGCTACTACGAAGTACGTATCGTGCAATGCAATATCCAACGCTGAATCCGCAAGGATGATTCCAGTTACCCCACCTGTAATAAACGTTGAAACCAATCCAATCGCAAACAACATCGCTGGTGTAAGAATCAATGAACCTTTCCATAATGTTGTTAAGTAGTTAAATACTTTAACCGCAGATGGAATAGCAATCAATAAGGTTGTAAATACGAACACGCTACCTAAGAATGGATTCATCCCTGTTACGAACATGTGGTGACCCCAAACGATAAAGGATAAGAATCCAATCGCAAGGATTGAACCAATCATCGCTTTGTAACCAAAGATTGGTTTACGAGCATTGGTTGCAATAATCTCTGAAGACAATCCAAGAGCTGGTAGTAATACAATGTATACCTCAGGGTGACCTAAGAACCAGAATAAGTGTTGGTATAATAATGGTGATCCACCATGATTTGCTAACATTTCACCACCCACAATGATATCAGATAAGTAGAATGACGTTCCAGCTAATCTATCCATTACTAACAATAAGGCTGCTGATAATAAAACCGGGAAAGATAATACACCTAAGATTGCTGTTACAAAGAAGGCCCAGATTGTTAAAGGCATTCTTGTCATGCTCATTCCTTGTGTACGCAAGTTGATTACTGTTACGATGTAGTTCAATGAACCGATCAATGAAGATGCGATAAAAATCGTCATGGAGAACAACCATAATGTCATTCCTAAACCTGATCCTGACACTGCTTGTGGTAAAGCTGAAAGTGGAGGGTAGATTGTCCATCCGGCCATTGCTGGTCCTGACTCTACGAATAGAGAAACCAACATGAGCAATGAAGAAAGGAAGAAGAACCAGTATGATAACATGTTCAAGAATCCCGATGCCATATCTCGTGCTCCTAATTGCAGGGGAATCAACATGTTCGAAAAGGTTCCTGATAATCCACCTGTTAACAAGAAGAATACCATGATGGTACCGTGAATTGTTACTAATCCTAGGTACATATCCTCTTTCAATACACCATTTGGTGCCCATTTCTCACCTAAGAAAAAACTTAAGAAATCAGAACTTTCACCCGGCCAAGCCAATTGAATACGGAATAAGATAGACAAGATCATTGCTACCAAGCCCATAAAAACAGCAGTCATCAAAAACTGCTTTCCAATCATCTTGTGATCTTGAGAGAAGATGTATTTTGAAATAAAATTCTCTTCGTGGTGATGGTGATCATCATGATGATCGTGTCCGTGTCCTTCGTGTGCTACTGAAGCCATTTTAGTTAATTTAAAATATTATACGAATCTTAATTTGTCATTGTTGTATCCATTGCCGCTGCTACTGGTGCAGCAGGAGCTGGAAAATATTTATCCTTGAATGTTTCTTTTTTCTTCGATGCCATCCAAGCATTGTAAGCCGCTTTTTCCTTAACGACAACAATCATTTTCATTTTGTAGTGAGCTCCACCACAAATCTTGTTACACATTAACGTGTAATTAAACGCTGGATTGTTTTTTGACTTACGCATTTCCTCCGTTGTCATAGATGGAGTAAACTTCAAGCGAGTTGGCATACCTGGTACAGCATTCATTTGTGCACGCATGTGCGTAAAGAAAGCAGAGTGAATTACATCCTTTGCTCTTAATGAAATTTCATATTGTTGACCTTTACACAATACCAAGGTGTCTTTTTGAATAATATCATCCCAAGCAGAAGCATCCAATTTCTTGTTATGATTTGCTTTCATTTGAGCCAACAAACGGTACAATCTCTCTTTTCTCGATAAATCAGCACGGAGTGCATTCGATGTAGAGTCATTAAAGATGGTATCTCTGTTATTTAACAACTTTTGAATACGACTAATACCATTAGAACCATTTAACATGTTATTAAGGGCAGAATCAATCGTATTGCTTGTTAACAAGGCTAACTCGTTGTTATCCGTTGTTAATTTATAGTCATATTTTCCAAGGGTGTTATCTTGTCCTGCATAACGCGCTGTCCAGTCAAACTGTTTAGAGAATAATTCCACACGAATAGCTTCTTTACCTGTTGGAGCAACTAAATCATTCCATGTTTGAAGTCCTAAGATGATGATTACCGCCAAAACGATTGCAGGAACAACTGTCCAGATCATCTCTAACTTATTGTTGTGCGGGTAATAAAATGCTTTTACACCCGGTTTTTTTACATACTTAAAGGTAAAGAAGAACAACAAAAAGTTTGTGAAGAAGAAAATCATGATAACGATTACGAAATTCAAATTCAATAACCAATCCGTTTCTTTTCCTTCCACTGATGCAGCTACACCTCTTCCTGTCCAACCATAAGCGGTCATTAAGTAGATAAAACCTAAAAACAAGGCGATCATAAAGCCGAGCATTAATCGCGCATTTAGGCGGTTATCTCTATTACTGACTTCATGTTCTCCATTCTTTCTCAACTTAGCTGAAATTTCGTAAACACGAACTAACTGAGCAATAGCAATTGCTCCGAGAATGATGACGATTAATATGATTAATTTATTTTCCATGATGCTTTAACGATTGTATAAATTAAATTTCGTGGTGAATACTTTCATCCAAAAATGGATGGTTTACTGGTGTTAAAGGCGATTTTGTTAAGTTTTTCAACACAGTGTATGCGAAGAATCCTAACATCAATAAAGCCATTCCGATCTCTAATGCTCCAATACGCGCATTTGCACCTAAGGTACCAGCTGAAACCATGATGTATACATCTAACCAGTGTCCAGTTAGGATAACCATTCCGACAAATGTTAAAATTCCAGCATTTCTCTTCGCGTCTCTTGACATTAAAATCAACATTGGGAAAGCGAAATTGATAATGAACA
>CALQBB020000056.1 GCA_943328715.2 Polynucleobacter meluiroseus
CCAAAGTAGAACGCTCCACCACTGAAACTTTGTCCACCCCAATAACTTGGAAAAGCCGGTTTTGATTGATCTGTATTCAATAAGATATCGGCGTATTCGTAATAATCCGGATTAGCATTGATCAATTCCACCGCTTTTTCATTGTTCCCCAGCAAATCCGTTTTTCCGCCTTTTGCATTCGGAGCGACAAGGGAAAGCCATTCACCAGCACCAAAATTATACTCTAAAATGTAGTTTTTATTGAGTCCTTCTTTTGCGGACATCTTCGATGCTTGACCTTTTGGTTTGATGGTCAAATCGGAAGTTCCTCGCGTTGTATACTTGCTATACTCGAAAGTCGTCAATAAATTACTTGCGGATGACATCAACGTAAGAATGGAAACAACTGCCAATGCACCAATCGATTTACCCAAGTAAATCCATTCCTTTTTCAACGCCAAACGAATCACCTCAGAAACTGCCACTGCCACAAGCAAGAAGGACAAATAATACGTCATTTGCAAGTGGTTGGCTGTTAAATTCAATCCGAAAAACAGTCCAAAAACGGCCGCTCCAAGTAGCCATTTCCCTCGAAAAGCAAGAATTAATCCACCTAAAGCTGGTGCCATGTAGGCAATTGCATTTACTTTGGACATGTGTCCAGCACCTATGTACAAGACATTAATCGTTGAAAAACCAAAAGCAATCGCACCAATCATCCCCAACCATGGATTCACGCGCATGCAAAGTGTCAAAATATAAAAGCCCAACATACTGATGAACAAAATTCCAACAGGCCTTGGCAAACCCAGTTTGATTGCTTGATCAATATACGTCAACCAATTCGCATTGTGTTCTGTCGCAATCTGATAACTTGGCATTCCACCAAACATGGAATTAGTCCATAAAGGCTTCACACCATTTACGAATTCATGATCCACAATTTCTTTCGACATTCCTTGAAATTGTCGAATATCACTTTGTTTTAAGCTGTATCCATCAAACAAGGGCGAGAAATACACACTTGAAAGAATAAGAAAAGTAGCAATTGCTACAAGGTGAGGTAAAATGGATTTAAACTTTGGATTCATAATCAACTATTTTATTTGGTGAAAGTAGCGAATTCTCTTAAATGTTACGCCTTTACATTTGCATATTTCTGGACATCTTTGGCAGCAATCTCTTGATCACACAGGATGACTAATCGTTCAATAATATTTCTTAACTCCCGAATGTTCCCTGTCCAATCAAGTGCTTTCAATGCGTTTAATGCTTCATCATTCAAGGACTTACAGGGAATACCGTGATCTTGACAAACCAGTTGTAAAAAGTGCTTCGCTAACAATGGAATGTCGGCTCGTCGATCGTTCAGCGAAGGAACGTGAATTAAGATGACGGCTAAACGATGAAATAAATCCTCACGGAATCTACCCTCCGCGATTTCTTTTCGTAAGTCTTTGTTCGTTGCCGCAACGATGCGACAATCCACTTTCACATCCTTCTCTCCACCAACACGTTGAATGACATTCTCTTGCAAAGCTCTTAAAACTTTTGCTTGCGCACTCAAGGACATATCCCCAATTTCATCCAAGAACAAGGTTCCCCCAGATGCCAATTCAAATTTTCCTTTTTTATCTTTTACTGCCGAGGTAAATGCGCCTTTTTCATGTCCAAAAAGCTCACTTTCAATTAATTCCGATGGAATTGCAGCACAATTCACTTCGATGTATGGCATTTTTGCGCGATTGGATAATTCGTGAAGTGAACGAGCGACCAATTCCTTTCCTGTTCCATTTCCACCGGTTACTAGGACACGTGCGTCAGAAGGAGCCACTTTTTCAATCATCGCTTTGATGTCCAAAATCTCTGGTGTTTCACCAATGATTGCGCTTCCCTTTATTTTTTTAACAGTCGTTTTTAGAATTTTCGTTTCTTGCACCAACTGATTTCGGTCCTTCACATTTCTCAAAATGACCAATATGCGATTTAAGTCCAATGGTTTTTCAATGAAATCAAACGCGCCAATTTTAATAGCTTGAACTGCTGTCTCCAAGGTGCCATGACCACTGATCATGACAATTGGAACTTCGTTTCCTTCCAATTGAACCTGTTCCAGTAATTCCATTCCATCGACTAATGGCATTTTGATGTCACAGAAAATGACATCCAATGAATTGGAACGAATCATTTCTAATCCTTCCTTTCCATTTTCAGCTTCTAACACTTGACAATTTTCGTACTCTAAAATTTCTTTCAATGCCCTGCGAATCGCACGTTCATCGTCAATAATGAGAACTTTCATAATTTATTTTTTATTGTTCACGGTTCGCTCCAACATTGGAACAAACTTAAAGGTGCCAAATTCTTCTTTCGTAAATGAGGTCTCACTTTGCTTTATGATTTTAAGCATCTTCTGTTCCTTTCCCTCACCAACTGGAATAACCATGATTCCATCTACTTTCAATTGCTTCAATAATTCCTGTGGGATTTCAGGTGCTCCACAAGTCACCAGTATTTTATCAAAAGGCGCATTGAGCGGACTTCCCTTGTAACCATCACCGAAAAATAGTTTTGGTGAGTAATTTAGGAAGTGGATCACATGCTTAGACGAAAGCAACTCACTTTGACGTTCAATGGAAAATACTTTTGCTCCTAACTCACATAAAATAGACGTTTGGAATCCTGAACCGGTGCCGATTTCTAGTACCTTATCTCCCTTTTGAATTTCCAATAATTCTGTTTGAAAAGCTACGGTATACGGATGCGAAATTGTTTGTCCGGCTCCAATTTGGAAGGCCATATTCGAATACGCCTGATCTTCAAATGCGGTGTCCAGAAAATAATGACGCGGAACAGCATCAAAGGCATCTAATATGCGCTGATCTTTCACTCCCATGCCCGCTAGTTCAAGAATTAATTGCTTGCGTTTTCCTTTGTGTTTAAATGTATCTTTTAAGTGCTGCATCCTTGTTTTTATAGTTGTATTCCCACTGGACAATGATCAGAACCGTATACATCCGTCAAAATGAAGGATTCTTTCACTTGTGGTAAAAAGGATTGCGAAACGAGGAAATAATCAATCCGCCAGCCAACATTTTTCTCACGAGCCCCTGCACGGTAACTCCACCAAGAATAGTTCACTAATGCTGGATTCAATGTTCGGAAGGTATCAACCAATCCATTTTGGACAAACTGATTCATTCCATCAATTTCTTCTTGCATGTATCCTGCCGCCTTGTTGTAATTTTCTTTTGGACGAGCTAAGTCAATCGCTTGATGCGCCACGTTAAAGTCACCACAAACAACAACGGGTTTGATCGATTCTAATTTTTTCAAGTAAGAAAGGAAATCTGCGTCCCACGTCTGACGGTAGCCTAATCTTAACAATTCACTTCCGGAATTCGGAACGTAAACGGAAACAACGAAATAAGAGGAATACTCTGCACAAACAACACGGCCTTCTGTGTCATGTTCCTCCACTCCAATCCCGAAAGTAACATTCAATGGTTGAACTTTACTTAAAATTGCTGTACCTGAATAACCTTTTCTTTCTGCTGAATTCGCAAAAACATGATATCCCTCCAACGTTGCACATGCATCTTGTACCTGTTCAGGAGTTGCTTTTGTTTCTTGTAAACAAATGACATCTGCATTCACACGTTGCATGTCTTGAATGAATGTTTTTCCGACAATTGCTCGGATTCCATTAACATTAAAGGAAATAATTTTCATGGGTCGTCTAATTAAAAATACATCGCAAAGCGAAGATTCAAATTTAATCAGAATTTAAGCTGGAAAAACAGAAACTGATAAGGTTCGAACGCTTTTTTTTCAGAATGGAAGCATCGAAATTCAGTTCCAATGTTCATGACATCATTTAAGGCATACAAAACCCCTAAACTTTCTGATGCAAGTTGCTTGCGTGCAATTTGAATATTGCTTGGATCCATGAAATATTCTACACGACTATACCACCTCATTTTATCGGAGAATGAATAAGCAACTTGCCCATTTAACTGCCCCCAATTTCGTGAGAAATTGATTCCTTGCGTACCGACAAAGAAACAACTTTGAAACATCCATTTACGATAAGCATATTGTATGTTCCACTCACTAAACATGCGCGTTTGAGGCTCCTTTGCTTGAATCGTTGTTTCGCGTCCCAAGTATGTTGACCAATTAAACTTCCAACGATCGCGTTTGAACTCCAACAAGGAACCAAAGGACGGAGTGAATTGAGCGTAATCCAACTTTTGCCAACCGTTCATGACAAACAAGGACAAACTCCAAGATGAATTGAGGGTTCGGTTGTATTTCAATCCACTGATGTAATAGGGAACATATTCTGGCGCCAAACTTCTAGAATAACTGATTTGATCAATGCTTTTTGGTGTTTCTTGCGTGTAGGGAGAGCTGAATACTCCAGCTGCAATGCTCGATTTGTTGAATTTACGTTGAATATACGCTTCGTAAATCCACCGTTTGTACCTCTTTTCAGCGGCATAGTTTTGACTCATGTACGTTCCTAACGCAGGGGAAAGAGCATATTTCCATTTGGAATTCTCCCAAGTAAACTCCATGAGATTCAAATTGATTTGGAAAGAATTCAAATTCGATGACGAAACCAAATAGGGAATCTTACCAATGGAATTGGATTTTCCAAACACAGAATACCCATCGATTAATCCATGTAGTTGAAAGCGCAAGGAATCTTGAGTTGAAGCATGTCCAAAAGAAGATAAAAACAATAAAAACAGGAATGCAGATTTTCGCATCTTACTTTTGAATTAAATCACCGGTCGAATAACGCAACTTATCGATAACAGACGGCTGACCATAATACCAAATGTCCCCAGTGCTCGAAAGTTCTGCTTTCAATTTTACTTGATTTGCCGTTAAATAAGAAATGCCATTTGAAGCGTACATGACTGATATGGAATCCGATACAAGCATTTGACGCGCATCAAATCGACCATACCCATCGATATCCAAACGAAGAAAACTACACATTCCACCCAATGCAATGTTGGAGAATCCGTGTGGATTGACCACGTTGATCGAATTCGCCACCACCGTTAAATCTAGGTCTCCAGCTCCATCGTTCATCAGGACATCCAAGTGATTCGTTTGAATCGTGTCTTTACTCGTCAACAGTTCAGATCCCCAATAAATCAGCTTCGATAAGGCTGAAAAGTGAATCTTTAAGGTTACACCATCGTTTTTATAGCGCAAGAACGGACATTTATTTCGGTTCCAAATTTCCAATTTCCCATCGACTACGGTCCATTCAATGAAATTCACCAAATTCTCTCCTGCGATGACTTCCATAAAGGAAATAGTGTCCTGAATCAATTCAATTTTTAATCGCTGATGAATTTCCATCTGTTGAAAATCCGGTAAGGAAATGATTTTATTGATTGAACTCCCTGCTCCTTTGGAACACGAACGATTCTCTGGCTTTTTACACGATGTCACCTGAAAAAAGAACAACAGCAAGAGTGCGACAGTTAACACTTTCATTTCTCTCGTTTTTTAAAGTGATACGTGAGTCCAAATTCCAAATAATCCGCTTTCGCATAATGCGTTTTCAGTCCAAAGAACGCACTCATGGATTTTGACACGTAATAACGACAACCCAAACGAATGTACAGCGGTCCTTCCGCACGGTAGCGATCACGAACATAGACACCAAGTCCATACACGAAATTGAAACGATTTAATGGAAGCAAATAGGCTGCGGATATTCCAAGTTGAAGAATGTCCAATTGGGATTTTACCACCATTGGCTCGTAATTGAGCAATGCTTGCTTCGAAATAACATCCAAATTCACTTCTAATCCTGCTTTTGGAGTAAAATAATTGCGAAGAGAAATGGATCCAGCATAAACAGGGTATTTTTTTCCACCAATCGGCATGGTTTCTTTAAATGAAAGCATGCCACTTACACTTGGTTGCCAATGATTGTATGCGTAGAATATTTCCTTCGGTTTTGGATTGACTCTGTATATTTTCCCTGATAAAAAATGTTGGAATCCAATGGAGACGAAGGGTAAATTTATTCCCAAGTTAGGTACTTTGAATGCTCCGTTACTGAAATGGGTCATGTCCATCGCTAACGTCACTGCCGATTGCTTGAATGCAAAGGTCTGCTTCAATGCGAAGCACATCATCGCATTTACGCGAGAACCGATCGCGACGTTTTTCGGATTTAGAACTGGATCGTATGGACGATTGGTGTA
>CALQBB020000057.1 GCA_943328715.2 Polynucleobacter meluiroseus
AGCACTTGGCGCCATTTTCACGGAGATGAACGAAAAAGAGAAAAAGGAGTTAAATATCGCTTACGGTGTGAAAATAAAATCCATCGGTGCAGGTAAATTAAAAGCCATCGGATTGATGGAGGGAGATGTTATCTTAAAAGTGAACAATGAGCCCATCGAAACCATCGAGGAATTAAGCGGAAAATTAAGTGGCGTGAATAGAGGTGTCCTTCTTGAAATCATGACGGAGAGCGGGAAACGCGAATACAAAGGCTTAGGATTGTAAACCGAAAACGGCAGAAAAAACAGGGTTGAGAACTCGTTGATAAAAGTTAATAAATTGTGGAAACTAAATTTTTTCAATCCCAATTTTTGACGTTACTTTGCTTCCAACTACGATAGAATAGATAGAGAATTAACAAATAAATAGAGATATCCAGCAGCATGAGACAGCTCAAAATCACCAAATCGATAACAAACAGAGAGAGTCAGTCTTTAGATAAATATCTACAGGATATTGGTCGTGAAGAACTGATCACAGCAGAGGAAGAAGTAGAATTAGCCAGAAAGATAAAAGCCGGTGATCAAAAAGCTTTGGAAAAATTGACACGAGCGAATTTACGTTTTGTCGTTTCCGTAGCAAAGCAATACCAAAATCAAGGTTTAACCCTACCTGACTTAATCAACGAAGGAAACCTTGGATTAATCAAAGCAGCACAGAAATTTGATGAAACTCGTGGATTCAAATTTATCTCATACGCCGTTTGGTGGATTCGTCAATCAATCTTGCAAGCATTAGCTGAACAAGCACGTATTGTACGTTTACCATTGAACCAAGTTGGATCTTTGAACAAAATCAACAAGGCATTTTCTCGACTTGAGCAAGAATTCGAACGTCCACCTTCCGCTGAAGAATTAGCAGAAGCATTAGAAGTTCCTGAAGACAAAATCAAGGAAAGTTTAAATGTATCTGGTCGCCACGTATCTATGGATGCTCCACTTTCGTCAAACGAAGATGGTGGAACATTGATGGATGTGATGTCCAACGCAGATGCACCTCGTACGGATCAAGCCCTTATGGCTGAGTCCCTGCAGAAAGAAATTGAGCGTTCGTTAAGTACACTAACAGATAAAGAACGTGAGATCATTCGTTTGTTCTTCGGAATCGGAATGAATCACGGTTTGACGTTAGAAGAAATCGGCGCGAAATTCAACTTGACACGTGAGCGTGTTCGTCAAATTAAAGAAAAAGCGATTCGACGACTGCGTCACACGTCGCGAAACAAATTACTGAAGTCCTACTTAGGATAATCATTGTAAGGCTGTCTGCGTAAGTGGACAGCCTTTTTTTCTTCCCTATTTTTTAGAATCAACAATCAATCAACACATAAAACAAAAAAGAATGGAATCGAAAGATGGCTATGAAAAGGAGCTTCACTCGCACATTGAGCAGGAGCGCGCAGCGGTAACGTTGCAAAGTAAAGTCGGCGAGTTATTGTACGACAAAGGAATTGAATTGGTGTTATTCCGTAATCACTTGACGGATGTAACCATCTCTGAAATTCTGAATTTACACGAGTACGCAAAGAAAGTTGTGAATAAACCTATTGATGTGTTTACTACTTCTGAATTAGCCGTTGCTTTAATGACCTTGGATGTGAAAGCATCTAAATTGGACATTGGAAAATTGGCAAGCGAATGGTTGGCGGAACACACAAACTATGCTTCCAAAGCGGAATTCTTAACAGATAAACTCGGTAAACTTCCAGCGCAGCAAGCAATCGAGCCGCGTGATGTTGTTTTGTACGGATTTGGACGTATTGGACGATTGGCAGCAAGAGAGTTAATCAAACAAGCTGGAAAAGGACAACAATTGCGTTTAAGAGCGATTGTTACGCGTGGGTCTAGCGATGCAGATATCATCAAACGTGCTTCGTTGTTGCGCAATGACTCCGTTCACGGTGCATTCAAAGGAACAGTGATCGAGGATTTAGCAAACAAAAGCTTGGTGATTAATGGACAAATCGTTCACATGATCGATGCGTCAAATCCAGAGGACATTGATTACACACAGTTTGGCATCAACAACGCGTTGATCATCGACAATACAGGTGTTTTCACGAACCGTGAGCAATTGTCTCGTCACTTACAAGCGAAAGGTGTTTCCAAAGTATTATTGACAGCACCTGGAAAAGAAGTTCCAAACATCGTTTATGGAATCAACCAAGGAACCTTGGACATTGAAAATGAAAACATTTTCTCTGCAGCTTCATGTACAACGAATGCCATCTCCCCTATTTTAAAAGTAGTAAACGACAAATTTGGCGTTGTAAAAGGACACATCGAAACGGTTCATGCGTATACGAATGACCAAAACTTGTTGGACAACATGCACAAAAAAGTGCGTCGTGGACGTTCAGCAGCAATTAACATGGTCATCACGTCAACAGGAGCAGGAAGTGCGGTAACGAAAGTAATTCCGGACTTAAAAGACAAATTAACGGCAAACGCAGTGCGTGTCCCAACTCCAAATGGATCCTTAGCGATCTTGAGCCTAGAATTAGGAAAAGGAACAAGCGTGGAAGATGTCAATGCAGCGATTAAAGATGCAGCCTTGAATGGAGAATTGGTGAATCAAATTCACTATTCCTTCGATCCAGAATTGGTATCTAGTGATATTATTGGCAACACCTGTTGTTCCGTATTCGATTCCAATGCAACGATTGCATCGGTGGATGGAAAAAACGTGGTCTTGTACGCATGGTACGACAACGAATTCGGTTATACGAAACAAGTGATTCGACTAGCGAAATACATTTCGAAAGTTCGAAGAGCGATGTACTATTAATTGAAAGCCTCCTCCGGGAGGCTTTTTTTTTGACTTTTTTTTAAACTTTAGAAGGAAGAAGGATGGAATCAAGTCAAAACAATTATTTTTGAGACATGAATCAAAAAAGAATCACCATCGCCATTGACGGGTTTTCAGCTTGCGGAAAGAGCACCCTTGCGAAAGACCTTGCCAAACGATTGGGCTATGTGTTCATTGATTCTGGCGCCATGTACCGCGCAGCTGCACTTTACTGTTTGAGACAGCACTTGATTCAAGACGGTGAATTAGACAAGACAGGAATCAATGCACAATTGTCGCAAATGGACATTCACTTTGAAGCAGTTGCTGCTGAATCCCACATTTTTTTAAACGGACAAGATGTCTCACAAGAAATCCGTGAGCCTAAAGTCGCTGATATTGTTTCCATTGTAGCAGCCTACAAACCGATCCGCGAAAAATTAGTAGAAGCCCAGCAAAAAATGGGCGTGCTAGGTGGAATCGTTATGGATGGTAGCGATATTGGTTCTGTGGTGTTCCCACATGCTGAACTGAAGTTATTTGTCACTGCGGATCAAGAAATTCGCGTTCAGCGCAGATTGGCAGAAATGCAGTCCAAAGGAATCGAGATGTCAGTGGAAGAAGTGCGTCAGAACTTAGCTGAACGAGATCACCTTGATTCAACTCGTGCAGAGAGTCCATTAATACAAGTTGACGATGCACTTGTGCTAGACAACTCTCAGCTCACAAAAGAAGAACAGTTAGACTGGGTATTGGCTAAAGTGAATTTACTCGTAACCGATTAACGCGAAGACAGAAAAGGACGATAACCAGTGGTCGATGTCGTAATTTCCTTTCCCAATACTTTCTTGTGCATAGTCCCACATTTGATTCATCGCTAACACCCATTCCGCTTTCGTCGCTTCATCCAATGTTCCTTCTGGAAACGTTTTTAACATTCCGTTTAGACACCAGATGCGGTTTAAGTGATAACCATCCCAATGCGATTCGTATCCATCGTGTTTTCCAGTACGTTTGATTTGTAGCGCCACATTCACCTTCGTTGAAATGAATAAATTCGGACAGAATTTCTTGCACCATTTCACATATTTCTCTGGTGTCATTACCTTTCTCATCAAATCGGCCACTAACAAACTGGCTGACATAAAATCGTATTCGTATGGTTCTTTTTCAATGCTTGTATTTTGAACTTTTCCATAATATTTCATGGCAGCGGAAGAAACCACTTTTTTCAATTTATCATCATTGAATTGAACAGCATAATCATAGGCAAAAGAAAGTGCCATCGCTGGACTATCGTGACTTCCGGACAATTCGACCTTATCTACTTGTTTCCAAACGACGGAATGTACAAAAGCGATGTAATCACTCAAAGGAGCTAGGTTATTCAACCAACGTTGGGCATCGCGATCTTTCCACGTACTTAATTCCTCCGCCATTTTCAAAACCCACGATTGTCCATAAGGGAATTCAAAAAGTCCGTTTTCATGCGTTCGAACATATTCCAACTCCTTTTTTATTTTTTCTGGATTAAAACTTTCATTCAAACGACTTCTCATTTCGGCAGCTTCCGCAATATTTGGGAACAGCTTCAAAATTTTAATCATGCACCAATGGTTGTGCACACTGCTATGCCAATCATAGCAACCACAGAAGGAAGGCCAAAGATCTTTTGGGCTGCCACTTGGAACTTTTTCACTAAATCCTTTATAGAAATAATGTGGATAGGTCTTGGAAACACAGCCTAGCGAAAGTTGGGCAAAATAAGAAGCACCAGCTTCCGACATGGTATATCTACCGTCAGGCATGGTAACTACTAAACTATTACCCAAGCTCATGTTGATTGAACTTTGTTCTTGAACTTGGACTTGTGCGTTTGAGACAAAGGCAACAAAAAATAACAAATAAAATACGTTTTTCATGATCGTTTCTTTTAACTAATTATTTAGCAGAGGGCGCTTTAAATCCATTTTTCATAATGGCCATGGATTCTTTTCCAATTCCAACAATGGAAATGATGTTCAGAGGGAATTCTAAGAGTACGTGAGAGAAGCTCAAGAAGAACAACAAACTCAACCCCAAAGAATAATCGTACGCATAGAATACACTCGCAACGACCCAAAGTAAAATTACAGCGGCAAAACGCAATTTCGGAACTTGGTGCCAACGGATGATTTCCGTTTTACTGAACCAGTTTAAGTAATGGTATAAGTATGCGAAGGCGATGAAACGCATCAACATGATTCCAATCGTTGAATTGTAGACAATGGATGCATATTTCTCCAAAGAGAATCCCGTAAACAATTTCGCAGGAATCGGCTTCATTTGGTATTCATCCAACATTCCTTCCTTCGAGAATAAAAGTAGAATGTTGTCCACTTGGAAATTTGGATTCAAAGGCTGTTTATTGATTAAATATGCCTTATTTGGAATTTTAGAAAGGCTGTCAACCAATCCATTTAGGTTGTCTTTTGTAATGAAGTTGTATTGTGCATTCGCTTCTTTAAAATCCTTTTTCTTCACGAAAGAAACGAAGTCCGCATTCGTGTAAACTGGATCGTTAATGAGGTTGAAATGATCCATGATGCTGATGTTCGTCGCATAGAATCCATCTCCTTTCGCGTAATGTGCATTTTTACCAAACTCAGAAATAGGTGCTTTTGGATCGACTGGAAGTGCAAAAACCAATAACAAAGGCACGGTCACGAATCCAACCATTTGCCACATTCCCGAAACGCTTCTTGTTTTCAGTGAACCGAACAACATGAACAGTCCAGTGAACAGGTACACGTGAATCAACGTTGGCACCAAGGAAGTCAAGGCGAAAACCGTTGTGCTCTCTGCATTGGATGTGGCATTATCTGGACTCAACCAACCAGAAACGAATACATACAAGAATAGAATGGCAACAATTTTCACGATCAAGTTTTTCACCAAGGCGAAAAGAACTGCGCTAAACAAGGCGAAAACCAAGAGTTTATCGAAGAGATTCATTTTCACGAAGTAGTCATACACTTCAACGCTGACACCAAAGTCCTTCGCAAATGCCGCATAGGAAAGAAGTATTCCAACCAACAGCAAAACAATGAAATCGTATTTACCTTTCGCATAATAGTTACGGTCGTGCAACCAACTGATTTCCGTCAAGTAATGTAGAGGTCCTAGGTATGCATATGCCAATAAGAATGTTTCAAATGGATAAAAGTATGCAAGTACCGCTGTAATAAGCATTAATCCAATGTTGGCGTAGTTGATTTTGTCTTCTCTTAATGCATTCATGTTGGTCGATTTTATCTAACAAATTTAACGAAAATAATAGCTAAAAAAAAGGTGTGAAC
>CALQBB020000058.1 GCA_943328715.2 Polynucleobacter meluiroseus
AAAAGTGGTTGTAAACATTGTCCGTATGGTTATGATTTTAAAACAGGTACGTTTAAAGGTAAGACGAAGGAAGAGGAATGATAATGTGCTAATTTGCCAATGTGCTAATGTGCTAATGTGCCAATGTGCTAATTTGCTAATTATTCGTGTTTAGTGCATCGTAAATAGTTTCTAATTCATTGTTAAATTTCGGTTCTCCACGACAAACCTCGCGCGAAGCGCACGATCCATTGGCACATTAGCACACTAGCAGATTAGCACATTAAAATATCCCTTTTTCGGGATATTTTCCTTGGTATTTACTCAACACACTTTTAATGTACTTAATATCCGCATCGACATCACCTGTTGGATAAAACAATTGATCGAATCCACCGGTTTTTGTTTTGAAATCGATGTAACAAATGTAAATGGGAACACCAGCTTTTTGCGCAACATGGTAAAATCCTTTTTTCCAATGTGGATTGTAACTTCGGGTTCCTTCTGGGGAAAAGACAATGAACATGGTTTCGTTTTCCTCAAAATACTTTAAGGCAGTGTCCGTTAAATTGTTTCTCTTTTTTCGATCTACTGGAATGCAGCCAATCGCTTTGAGAAACCAACCCAAAGGCGGAAAGAACAGTTCTTTTTTTACGAGGTAACGTCCTTGAACACCATAGAGTATAAAGGCCATTCTTCCAAGGACAAAGTCCCAATTTGAGGTATGTGGTCCGACAGCTATGACACATTTCTTGATGTCGCTTGGAACACGTTGGTCGAGCTTCCATCCAGTCAACCAAAAAATAAATCGTACTATTATTCGCATGTTCAAAGATAATCAAATCATCTTTCATTTATCTTTACAGCAGAAATGAAGCGCATTAAAGAAATAGTGTTTGTCCTGGCCTTAGGATTTCTGTTTATCCTGACAGTGCAACTTACTTTGTCCATCTCGGAAAAACCGAGTGCGGAACAACGAATTCCTGTTTTCCAGGCAGCTCGTTTCGAAATGAGTGCACAGCCCTTAAGCTTAATAAAAGAACTCATTGCGACGGAATTTTTTGAGGTGAAAAATCAAGCATTTTTGAATGACCTTCATCAACTTACCTCATCGAAAACCACAAAAAATACCTTGGACGGCATTGAAATGGATCTTCAGCAGGCAATGAGCGTCTTGATGATTCAATCAGAATTGTTTAAAGGTCCGCTGATTCACTTCCGATCGATTCCGGGAAGTGCACAAAAAAGAACCGGAGAACACTACGTTCAACTCGGAGAAGATGTATTCTATGCTCCATCAACTTCGCTCACAAGTAAACAAGCTTCGTGGATTTTGAGAAATGTACAGTGGAAATCAAGACACATTCTTAAAGGACAGATGATTGTTCACCAAGGACTAAACGGAATACAATCCGAAGGAACGCTACAATGGACTCAAAACGAACTTCGATACCTTACCCGAGAAGTCAAAACCAACCAAACATTGATTTTAAGTCCGCGTTTCTTTCATTACAGCAATGAATTCCCCATGAAAGTACTTTCTTCCATTCCACCCGAATTTTCCCTTCGTTGCTTATTGAATTCCTTGGATCGCATCTCCTTGAACTACGACGGAGGGAAATTAACCGAGGACCAGCAATTTCCCTTTGCTCCTTCGTTTGAGGTCTTGCTGGAATACAACAATCCAGCTGCCATGGAGAACGCCATCCAAACGGTTCAAAATCTTTACGACACTTTAGAATGGAAAGAGCAAGGCGTGAAAATGGGAAGTCAAGACATCTTCTTTAAACGAACAAGTCCCAAAACGTTGTACATCTGTTCCGACAAAGCAGCATTTTGTCCTAGTGGAAATCCAAACCTCACCCGTTGTCAAACTGGATTCCTCTGCAAAGGAGATTTGGGACGACTAACAAGCATCAAAAACACCGGTTGGGCTGGACTTGTTTTGGACATGATTCCTGCGTTTCGAGCAAGTAAAGAATTATTTGACGGGACAAAAGAGGTGAAAAGTTCTAAAAACGGAATGGACATTACCTTTAAACCAGGAAAAAACGTGCTACACGAATTACTTAGAACACTGGTTGTTTACGGACAAGAATAGTCCTAGCTCAGCTCAAAACGATTAAAATCGTTTAAGTCTATTTTCTCAAAAATAAAAAAAGAGCTTTCGTCGTAATTACTGAAACTTTAAATCTTTAATTATGAAAACGTACCTTTTTTCATTTGAAAAGCTGGATGTATGGAAGGATGCACATGCATTGGTCCTACTCACGTACACAGCGACAAAAAAATTCCCAACCTCAGAGCGCTTCGGACTCTCTAACTGGATGAAGCAATCAAGTATTGACATCGTGACTAACATCTCGTTGGGGAGCGGTCCTGTTCCACGAAAAGAACAAGTCGTGTTTTACCAACTTGCGTATTCAGCAGGAATGGAGTTATTAAACCACGCTTTGATTGCGCGAGACTTGGGTTACTTAACACCTGAGCATTGTTTAGAGTACCGCATCCACTTGGAGATGGTTACTGGAAAAATCAATGCGCTTAAGAAAAGTGTATTGACGAAAACAATGGAGGCAGCTGCCTAAGTTTGGTGTTCGTTTTTTAAGCAAAAAAGCCCCTAACAGTATCGTCAGGGGCTTTTCTATTTTATCGAGTAAATAACATTTCTCTGAATTTTGGCAATGGCCAGAGCTCATCTTCCACCAATAATTCTAGTTTATCCGCATGGTAACGAATTTCATCAAAATGAGATTTCACATGATCGCAATATGCAAGTGCTTTGTCCTCCGCATGTTCCAATTTGTTGGCGATTTTACGTTGCTCCAACATGGCATCCGATGCGGTTTTCATTTTATTCATGTGCATGCTGATTTTCTCAATGATTTCAATTTGCGCTTTAGATGCAGCTTTCCCAGCTTTGTCGCCAAGAATGCTCATTAATCCTTGCACATTGGTAATCAATTTGTTTTGGTACTCAACCGCTGCAGGAATGAAGTTGTTTTGAATCAAATCACCCATCAAACGAGATTCGATTTGAATTTTCAAGACGTAGTTTTCGAATTCAATCTCACGACGCGCATCCAACTCACGAGGAGAAAGAACACCCATTTCTTCGAATAATTTCGCTACGTTTTTATCGTGCCAAATTTGCAATGCACGAGGCGTATCTTTCAAATTCGCCAATCCTCGTTTCTCTGCTTCAATTACCCACTCGTCTCCGTATCCATTTCCTTCGAAACGAATTTTCTTCGAGTTTTTGATCATCGCTTGCAATTCTTTCAAGATTGCTTCGTCCTTGCTCTCTCCTTTTTCAATGCGTGCATCCACGGCAATTTTGAAGACGCGAAGTTGTTTCGCCATAATCGTATTCAACACGATCATTGCGGAACCACAGTTTGCCGCTGATCCAACCGCACGGAATTCAAATTTGTTTCCGGTAAAGGCAAATGGAGACGTACGGTTACGATCGGTGTTATCCAACAAGATTTGTGGAATTTTCCCGATGTTCATTTTCAATTCCGTTTTATCCTGCGGAGTCATTTTACCCGCTTTGATGTTTTTCTCTAAATCATCTAATAACTGAGAAAGTTGACTTCCGATGAACACAGAGATAATCGCTGGTGGCGCTTCATTCGCTCCAAGGCGGTGATCATTTCCTGCGGATGCAATCGCTGCACGCAACAAACCAGCATTCTCATGAATCGCCATGATGGTATTCACGAAGAATGTCAAGAACTGCAAATTCGATTTTGGATTTTTTCCAGGAGCCAATAAGTTCACACCTGTATTCGTGCTCAATGACCAGTTGTTGTGTTTTCCTGATCCATTTACTCCTGCGAATGGTTTCTCATGCAACAAGACACGGAAGTTGTGTTTGCGAGCTGTTTTCTCCATGATGTCCATCAACAATAAGTTGTGGTCATTCGCCAAGTTACACTCTTCGAAAATCGGCGCACACTCAAATTGATTTGGTGCCACCTCGTTGTGACGTGTCGTAACAGGAATTCCCAATTTCAAAGACTCCACTTCGAATTCGCGCATGAATGCGTTCACTCGCTCTGGAATCGATCCAAAGTAATGATCCTCTAACTGTTGTCCTTTCGCTGGCGCATGTCCAAACAATGCTCTACCAGTCAACATGATGTCCGGACGCGCATTGAACAATGCTGAATCAATAAGGAAGTATTCTTGTTCCCAACCAAGGGTTGCATTTACTTTATTGACATTTTTATCGAAGTACTGACACACTTCCACCGCTGCAGCATCAATTGCTGTTAATGCTTTAATCAAAGGCATTTTGTAATCCAATGATTCTCCCGTGTACGAGATGAAAATTGTAGGAATACACAAGGTTTTTCCAATCACGAATGCTGGTGAACTTGGATCCCAAGCGGTGTATCCACGTGCTTCGAAGGTATTGCGAATTCCACCATTTGGAAAAGAAGATGCATCTGGTTCTTGTTGAACTAATAAATCACCATCAAAACGCTCAATCGCTTTACCTGGACCAATTGGTTTAAAGAAAGCATCGTGTTTTTCTGCTGTTGTTCCAGTTAATGGTTGAAACCAGTGCGTATAATGAGTTGCTCCTTTGGAGATCGCCCAGTCTTTCATTGCTGAAGCGACTTGGTCTGCATTTTTGCGGTCCAAACGAGTTCCATTTTGTGTGGACTCCAACATCGACTTGTATGTTTCGGAAGGAAGGTATTCACGCATTACATCGATGTGAAATACATTTTGACCAAACAATTCGGACAGTTTCCCATCAAATTCAATGTGTTTTGGCTCTCTGCTCAACACATCTTGATACGCATTCAATCTTTTCGTTGCCATTTTTGGTTTTTTTTGACAAAGTTATTTCTTTTTACGCCATCAAATTCATTTTTTTTTATTTTTTTTTAACCACACCCCCTATTTTTTTAGGGGTCCATTAACTTTTTATTACTTTTTCATGAATTTAAGGTCTTTTTTCACAGCATTCACTGAAAAAATGCAATTTTGCACTACATGACAAAGAGCGAACTGATTGAACGACTTCAAGGAATCCTACCTGGTGCAAGCGCACACGAGGCATTCGCTCCTTATCGGAAGCACTTTGAACATCAAGCTGGAACGATCCGAAAGAAAGCTGCCGTAGGAATTCATCTGTATTTACATCAAGAGGAATGGCATTTTTTGTTAATTGAACGTTCTTCCTACGACGGTAAACACAGCGCTCAAATGGCCTTTCCAGGTGGAAAACCAGAATCCACCGATCTTCATTTGGAACATACTGCACGGAGAGAATCCGAAGAGGAATTGGCCATTCCTTCTGTCAACGGTGAGAGAATCACTGAACTTTCCATGGTTTGGATCCCCGTTTCTAGTTTTGAAGTCAGTCCATTTGTCTTTTTACACGATGAACGCCCAAGCATAGAAATCAACCATCGAGAAGTTGCCCACTATTACGAAGTCAAGATGCATGATTTATTGGATGAAACTTCGGTATCGACAACCAGCGTTCAAGTCAACGATCAAGTTCACTTGAAAGAAGTTCCATGTTTTGTCTTGAATGAGAAAATCGTTTGGGGAGCAACCGCGCTTATCTTGGCGGAGTTAAAGATGCTGATCAAAAATGATTAAAACAAAAAGAGGAACAACTCTTGATTGTTCCTCTTCCTGCTAAACCATGCTAAAACTATAAAACTAAAACTACAACTATGAAATGTAATTTGATACAAAGTTAATTCCTTTTTTTTAATCAACGCAGGTTATATGTAAATTTTACATTAAATTTTTGTTGCGCGGGTCATTTCTCTTTTCCCTGGAGGTCCCGGCAAGGATTCTAGAGTAAATCCAAGTGCTGTTAAATTACGTTTCATTTGTCCTTGAGCACAATACGTCACGAAGACTCCTCCCGGATGTAAAAGCTCATACATTTTTGTCAATACAGGCAGTTCCCACATTTCAGATTGAGCACGAGGACCAAAAGCGTCGAAGTAAATCAAATCAACTTTCTCCGAAAGCTGCAATGCCAGAACGTCCTCTTTTATCTTCTTCAATTGGAATTTGGGATGTATCTCGTGGTAATCACCCCACGCTGCTGACATGTTTTTTGCATACGTTTCTTCTTCCTCCTGAACGTAGTCCATTTGTCCCCAAATGTCCTCCGGAATTGGATGA
>CALQBB020000059.1 GCA_943328715.2 Polynucleobacter meluiroseus
AAAGAACTACGCTAAAGGCGTGGAACTTCGTGGGAAAACATTAGGAATCATTGGCTTTGGAAGAATTGGTCAAAGTTTGGCATCGTATGCACTTGGTGTTGGAATGAAAGTCATTGCGATTGATAACAAGAGTCAAGAGGTACAAGTCAAGGTGACGGTTGGAACTCAAGACGTACATGTGCCCATTACAACAGAAACGGATCTGCACGGACTATTAGGAGAAATGGATTACATTTCGATTCACGTTCCAAAACAAAAAGATGGTAGCGCCGTTCTTGGAGCAGCAGAATTCGCCCGTATGAAAAAAGGCGTGTTTATTTCAAATGCCGCTCGTGGTGGAGTCGTCAATGAAGCAGACTTAATCGAAGCCCTGAACAACGGAACCATTGCGGGAGTTGCTTTGGATGTATTTGAAAACGAACCGAATCCAGCTAAAGAACTTTTAAGTCATCCGAAAATTGCTTGCACGCCACACATTGGAGCAGCAACGCTTGAAGCACAGGACCGTATTGGAGAAGAATTAGCACAATTGATTATTGGATTGGCTTAAATCCAATCGTTACACATAAAAAAAGGGACACATTTTCATGCGTCCCTTTTTTGATTTTATGAGGATGAATTAATCTCTGATAATTTCAATAGAATCGATGCTATCACCTTCGCGAATATCATCAATCACATCTAATCCTTCTGTTACTTTTCCGAAACACGTATGTGCACGGTCTAAGTGAGAAGTATTTCTTCTTGAATGACACACAAAGAACTGTGATCCACCTGTATTTTTACCCGCATGAGCCATAGAAAGTACTCCACGGTCGTGGTATTGGTTGTCTCCTGTTACTTCACAATCAATTTGATAACCTGGTCCACCTGTTCCTGGCATGCCTCTTTCACCTTCACGTGTGTTTGGACAACCACCTTGAATAACGAAATCCGGAAGCACACGGTGCCACTTTAATCCATTGTAATAACCTGATTCAGCTAACTTTACAAAGTTCTCTACTGTTTTTGGCGCGTCGTTTTCGTAAAATGTCACATGCATTTCACCTTTGTTCGTTTTAATGATTCCTTTCATAAGCTAAATTTGATGCCACGAAATTACGCCTTGAAGTTGGATTGCTAAAATGGAGTTTTGAACAATCCACTATGGGAATACTTGTTGAAAACTTGGTTGATAACGTGTCAAGAGGTAGTTTCATGTGACTTTAAGGGATTGTTAAATTTGTAAAGAAGGAACCAACAAACGAATTTCTATGTTCAGTACACTTACCAAACGAAAACTCACCGACAATCAAGTTGCCAACGTTTTCATCAACGCTATTTTCGATAGTGTGGATAATGGCTTTTCTGAAGTGTCATCTATCATTAACGAAGATTCTGCTTTTGTCAATTCGCCAGCTATCGACGCCAGCAACAATGGTGAATTTGGAATGATTGTGCTTGTAGGAAATTTATCTTTCTTAGAAAGTACCTTCGAAGCGGATCAAGCAGAGCGTGTAGAAAACATCATTTTCGATAAAGTTTCCAAAATGTATGAAATGGACACGAACTCCTTCAGAACATTGGTTCGTGAATACCAATCGTTCATCATGCGCGTGAATCATCCTTCAAAAAACTGGATTTACGGAATGTCAAAAGCCTTATTTCACAAATACAACTTGAACGAATGCCAAGATGAATATTTCCGTCGCATGCAAGCACCTAATCCATTGTTCCTAAAAAGAATGGACGAAGTGATGTCCAACTTCATTTGGAATTGGGATGCGTTTTTCAAAAATTACCGAATCTAAGGAATTAGAAAACATAAAAAAAAAAGGAGCGAAGGTCGCTCCTTTTTTTTACGTCCATACTTTTTAAACTTCCTCTGCCTCAGTAATAGGTTTACGAAAGACCATCTTGCCATCAAAGACATCCATCACGATGTTTTTCGTTCGGTCAATGGTTCCGCTTAACAAGGCTTTGGATAACTCATTCAACACTTGTTTTTGGATCACCCGTTTGATTGGACGCGCACCGAAGAACGGATCGTAACCAACTTCTGTAATGTGGTCAAAGGCATCTTTCGTTACGTAAAGTACCAAATCCATCGTTTTTAACTTGTGCTTTAACACATCTAACTGTATCTGAACAATCTGTCTGACATTCCCCATGGTTAAGGGAGTAAACATGATGATTTCATCTACGCGGTTTAGAAACTCTGGACGAATGGTCTGACGCAACAACTCCAGTACTTCCACCTTCGCCTTTTCAGCGGTTTCCTCAAAATCTTTTTCCTTCACCTTCTCAAAGCGATCGTGTATAATCGTAGAACCAAGATTGGACGTCATGATGACAATCGTGTTCTTAAAGTTCACCAAACGTCCTTTGTTATCGGTTAAACGTCCATCGTCTAACACTTGCAGCAGGACATTAAACACATCCGGATGTGCTTTCTCAATCTCATCCAAGAGAATAATCGAATACGGTTTGCGTCGAACAGCTTCGGTTAATTGTCCGCCTTCGTCGTAACCAATGTATCCCGGAGGCGCACCAACCAAACGACTAACCGTGTGTTTTTCTTGGTATTCACTCATGTCGATGCGCGTCATCGCGTTTTCATCGTTGAATAAATATTCAGCAAGTGCTTTGGCAAGCTCGGTTTTCCCGACTCCTGTTGTTCCAAGAAAGATAAAGGATCCAATTGGTCGTTTCGCATCTTGTAATCCAGCACGACTTCTGCGCACTGCGTCTGATAAGGCGGTAATCGCTTCCTCTTGTCCAACAACACGTTTATGCAATTCCTCCTCTAACTTCAACAATTTAGAGACTTCACTTTCCAACATTTTATTCACTGGAATACCTGTCCATTTGGACACCACATCGGCGATTTCTTCCACGTCGACTTCTTCTTTAATCATTTTCGAATTCGCTTGTAGAAGCATCAATTGTTCTTTGGCCTGCTCTAATTTGACCTCAGCCTCTTTGATTTTCCCATAGCGAATCTCCGCTACCTTTCCAAAATCGCCATTTCGTTCCGCTAAATCCGCCTCGTATTTCAGGTTTTCAATTTCTTCTTTTATGCGTTGAACAGCATCAATCACATCTCGTTCCGTTTGCCATTTCGACTGCAAGGAATTTCTTTGCTCATTGAAGTTCGCTAATTCGCGTTCCACATTCTCCAATTTCTTGGTGTCGTTCTCGCGTTTCAAAGCGGCACGCTCTATTTCCAACTGCATGATTTTGCGTTCAATCTCATCCAATTCCTCTGGTTTGGAATTGATTTCCATGCGCAGTTTAGATGCCGCTTCATCAATTAAATCGATTGCTTTATCGGGAAGATGACGGTCGGTAATGTAGCGTTGCGACAATTCTACTGCCGCAATAATCGCCGCATCTTTGATGATCACTTTGTGGTGATTTTCGTATTTTTCTTTAATGCCACGAAGGATTGAAATCGCATCTTCGGTTGTTGGCTCGTCCACCAAAACTGTTTGAAAACGTCGAACCAGCGCTTTGTCTTTTTCGAAGTACTTCTGGTATTCATTCAAAGTCGTTGCACCAACTGCTCTCAATTCTCCTCTTGCTAACGCAGGTTTCAAAATGTTCGCCGCATCCATGGCGCCTTCTCCTCCTCCTGCACCAACCAAGGTGTGAATCTCATCGATGAACAAGATGATTTCTCCTTCCGCCGCGATGACTTCTTTCACCACAGCCTTTAAGCGCTCCTCAAACTCACCTTTGTACTTTGCGCCAGCAATTAAGGCTCCCATGTCCAAGGAATAGACAATTTTGGACTTTAGATTTTCTGGAACATCACCTGTTACAATGCGATGTGCGAGTCCTTCAGCAATGGCGGTTTTACCCACACCGGGCTCCCCGATTAAAATGGGATTATTTTTCGTTCTTCTTGTTAAAATTTGAAGCACGCGTCGAATTTCATCGTCGCGTCCAATCACCGGATCTAACTTACCTGTCTCAGCAAGTTCGTTTAAATTCTTCGCAAATTTCTCTAATGATTGATACGTATTTTCTTGGTGTTGAGAGTTTACTTTCTCCCCTTTTCGTACATCCATAATGGCGTCTTTTAATGCTGATTTAGTTAGTTTATTGTCCTTTAGCAATCTGCCTATTGTATCCGTTGAATCCAACAAGGAATAGAACAGCAATTCGATGGAAACAAATTCATCACCGAAATTTTTCAATTCACTCAAAGCATATTGTAAAATGCGATTCGCTCCTTGTCCTAAATATACCTGTCCCCCACTTACTTTTGGGTACGTATCAACGATGCGCTCCAAGGCTGCAAGAAACATGGCCTGATTAACCGAAAGCTTTTTCAAGATGAATGGAATCACCTCCTGATCGACAGCAAATATTCCTTGAAGTAAATGTCCGGTCTCAATCGACTGATGTCCTTTTGATTCTGCGATTTGCTGTGCTTGCTGAATCGCCTCTTGTGTTTTGATGGTGAATTTCTGTAAGTCCATTTGTTCTTTTTTTGAATATGCAGAAGCATCGTCAAAAGCCAATCCAAGTCGTTTTATTCAGCCATTTTTTCCGAATTCACCTCAAAAGAATGTCGTTTTTTCCGGATTTATCAAAAATCACAGCTAATTGAACAGACAATGTAACCATTTTCACCTAAGCTCCGTTAAGGACAAACATGATGACGAAAAGGATTTTTGGTTTACTAGTTACCGCGATGCTTTCTTCCAATTTGGAGGCAGCAAGGGGAACTGACAATCCGATTATTCCTAAAAAATCAGTTGCATCGGTTCAAGTAAAAGAAGGACAAACCTTGTACTTAATCAGTAAATCGCACCAACTTACCCTTCGTCAATTATACAAGTTCAACGATTTCGGTCCGCAATCCGATGTCCTAGAGCCAGGAACGAAAGTTTACTTGGAACAGAAAAAAAGAAAATCAACTCAAAAAGAGTTTGTTATAGTGGATCACTCCACCACCCTTCGTCAAATTTCTAATCAAGAAGGAATTCGACTAAAATCACTGATGAGAATGAATCAAGGTTCTTCTCCGGACGAACAACTACCGAAAGGAGAAAAGGTATTCCTTCGCTAACTTGCATGGCAAGTGAAGGAATTTGTTTGTTGTTTGTTATAAAGTCCCGCTTGTCGGGACTTTTTAGTTTTCATGATTTCTATCACGAACATTTATTTCCTTCGGCTGTTTAAAAATCAATCCTTGAGTCGAAACAATTCGATTTAAATTCTTTATTTTTAGCGTAAAATCTCATTCATGAAGTCACTTATATTCTCCTTATTTACATTCAGTTGCACAATTTCTTTTTCCCAATTGGGGAATACGATGTATGGATTAGCGCGAACAACGAATCCAGCAGCGGTTTACATCGCGACAATGGATCCAGTGACGGGAATAGCGACGAATATTGGACAGACTTCGGTTTCATCCTCCATCAACCTAACGGGTGCAGCCTTGAATCCATACAACAATCGCTTTTGTTTTTTTGGCGACAACGGACTAAAATCCATTGATTTATCCACGGGACAACTCACGAACACCGCAACGATTAACAATCCAAATGGAACTGGGTACTTTGATTTATTTCGTTTCAACACTTCGGATTCCTTGATGTATGGATTATCGAGAAGAAACATCACCAATCCACAAACGGGACAGGTGACTGGAGCAATGTACTTAGCAACAATCAATGAAATAACCGGTACGATTACCGAAATTTCACCAAGTTCCATTGGACAAAGTTTCGCTTATTCTGGAAGTGCGATTGACCCACATCAAATGGTGTTTTACTATTCAAACGGATCTCAGCTGGTTGGATTAGACATGTATAACGGAAGTATATATTCAAATCCAACATTGACTTTTCCAAACGGCGGACAGAACTTTGACAATTTCACATACAGCTGTGCGGATACCACGATGTACGGCTTAGTGCGAACAAATTATTACACGCCACTGTACAATCCTATCACAGGAACCACAACACAAGTTTTTGATTCAGCCGCAGTTCATCTTGGAAAAGTGGAGGCGATGTCCGGAGCAGTGACGAAAATCGGTACACAATCTATTGGAGTAAATTCCTTTTCCGTAAATGGAAGTTCAACGATTGATCCAGTAAATCTGATTTACTATTTCATCAGT
>CALQBB020000060.1 GCA_943328715.2 Polynucleobacter meluiroseus
ATTCCTGTTTCAGCAGAAACAACGTTACTTGGGATTTCATTGTGAAGTACATCGTACTGTTGAAATTTCAGGTCCTCCTGTACGTCCTTTACTTGCGCCACACGTTGGAAGTAATCCCTCCAACACAATTCCTTTGCTAAACTTTCTATTTCTTCGAGTTGAAATCCATTGGACAACATAGCTTCCAATACCATTTTGGTACTGATGACTCCCCGAGAAATATAGGGCGACAAATAACTGACATCACCTGAAAGGTAATTTCTTGTCTCGCCATAACGAATCGGGTCAAGGTTTTGAATTCGTTGAAGAATTTCGGGATATGTTGTGGGGAATTTCATCAGCGCTTACTGATTTTGTTCATCGAAATACTTGTTTGACGAGAACATTTGAAGCGTTGAATTTCTGGGTTTCGTTTTTTGGCATGTTTTAAACTCACACCACTATTCACACGGTCGCGCCAAAGAATGAAACTACTTCGCTTTAATTCCTTGCGCATCAATGCAATAACCTGAGTTTCCGTTTTTCCAAATTGGGCGAAAATAGCCTCAAATGGCGTTCGGTCTTCCCATGCCATTTCGATGATGCGATCGATGTCGACTTGTGTGAGTTCCATGGTGTTCAACATATTCAGTTGAATAACACAAAGACAAGATTATTTGTTTACGCAAAATCTATATTATTGAAAATACTTCGCCTTAATGCGAATGTCACGGTCTTCAAATGGACCGGTGTGAAATGGATAAAAACATAAAACAGTTTGATCGTCTTTTGATGCCATTTTTTTCGCTTCACGGAAATCTTGATTTATTTTCGCCAATTGACCAAAAAATTCGCTTTGAGCCAATCCCATTTCAAGTGATTCTTCAGACTGATTCTGTTGTAATTCTAGGGAAATCACTAGTTGTTTATCTCCTTCATCGTTTTCATTGATACCGATGCAAAATGAGTTCACTACATCGGAAAACATGCTTGAATTGTATATTGTTTCTTGAATATCCGTTGGACTAATATTAGCGCCAAAAAAAGAAACCGTTGAATCCGCTCTTCCATAATGCAATAATAAGGGTAAATCCGTTTGAGCCTTCACTAATTGAGATTCGTCGATTGCTAGTTCTTTAAGGATGGCCTTTAATTCCTTCATTGGCAAAACATGTCCACGATCGTGAATGTTATAGCGGATTTTGGGCGCAATATAATCTGGACGACCAATGGAGATAACCAATTCACCTTCTTCAGTCGTTTCGATTAAAAAATCTGTCGGATTATATTGAAAGATCATTGGTAAAGCGCCTGTATGACGTGTTATTCGATTTCGAAAAACCTCATTTGAACGCAATAAGCGGCGCAAACTAATCGTAAAGTCATTTTCCGCAGAAATGTTTAATTCTAAATCTGACGCCCCAAGTGAACTATATATACGTCGAATTCCCTTACTCATTAAGTAATCACGCATGCCTTCAGACATGGATTCACCTCCGAAAATGAAGGAAACGTTGTATTCTTTCCAATTGATGTCCGAATGATCAACCAATAATTTTAAAAAGGGTGGATATCCCATGACCACATAATGATGATCAGTTCCAAATTGTTTGATGGTATTCTGAATTTTCGTTTCATCCGGGCCCAGCGATTTCAATTTGGAAAAAGTCACACATCCCATTGTAATGTTTACCCCAGTGGCCCAAGGACCAAGTGCGAAAGCATTAATAATGAACAAAGGGTTTCGTCCCAACAAATTCTTCATTCCAAATTGAATAATTCGTGCATTTCGTTTTCGTTCTTTCTTTCCTCTTGCCCAATTTGTTGCTGTACCACTACTTCCCGAAGATTCATCAATGATGACATTTTTTATCGGCATTTTTCCTCCTACACAACGTTGATCCATGGAGTAAATTTTCACATAATTATCTTTGTCAGTTATCGGAACATCCTGCATATTTGGAACCAGGCCATTAAATCGAACTCTTTTGAATCCATTTGCTTCCAAAAAGGCCCGATAAGCAGGAACCCGTCTTTTCGCTTTGATAAATTCCGCATAAGCCCGAGCTTTGGCGTTATACAAACGCAAGCGATTAAATCCTGGTAAAAATATCAAGGCCATTGCTCGATCGGAATGCATGAGAGGTTTGCGGTAAAGTTCTAACAACCACGCATAAAAAAGTACGAATAGGTGTCGCATATGATAGGTTTAGGTTTTATTTTAAAATGATTTCTTCTGTGCTTAAACGAAAACTTCGCACTGGTTCGTTTGAGTAACCAGCTCGAAAAATCATCCATATTTTCTTTGTGCCAGACGCCTGGGTCAGCTTTTCATTGATTTGAGCATAAGCACCTTGATTGGTTATTAAAGATCCAAATGGATGAATGTATGCATTATCTTTTGTCATGATTAACCACGTTCGGGCAAACATTTTTCCAGCATTGATCCAATCTTGTGGACGGTCAAACGCGCCTCCAAACCAACACACTGAAGCTGTTCCGTTAAATGAATGTTGATAATAATTGCCAAGAACCAACTTTCGTGCACCTTTTTCCCATCGTTGATGATTTTCGAAAACGGAACGCATTAGTTTCCCTGGAAATGCCATAGCCTTGTACCATAATCCGTCCTTCAAGCGCGCGGCATCTTCATCTGTGTAGCGAAATAAGCGATGTAATTCTTCTCTTCCCGGTTTAGATTCTAAGTCTTCAAACAAGGTTTGTTGATTCAAATCGATGACAAAATCAACAAATTCTTGATCCGAAGAATGGAAAAATTCATGTTCAAAAGCAAGGGCTTCTTGACGAATTCGATCGATGGTTTCTTTTGCCAATGACCTTCCGTTGTAATGCAGCCGTGAGGTACGTCGTTTCATAATCAACGATGCATGCAATGATTCCTTTTCGACAGTTGGAATCAACTTTAATCGCGCAAAACGAGTCGATTCGGTAGCTTTAGTTGACACTGCTTCATATACTTCATCTATTTCAACTTTAAACCCGTCAAGTCCAGCAGCGATAGAGAGGTGTTCCACGAACATGGCTAAGGCAATGGTAACAAAAACAGCATTGGGATCACCAACAGGTAGAAGACGCTTAGGGTCATAATACAGCTCAGCTTCTGTTTCTGAGATGATTTTTAGTTGATGCGGCTGAAGATTATGTATGGTCGGGCACCAACGGGCAATTTCAACCAATTGATTCCATGTAGGAAGAGCATCCGACATTTTTGGCGCTGCAAACAATCGTTGAATGGGATTGAAAGCAAGCAAAAAAGTAGCCTGTATTCCATTTTTTAAGAATTTTCGGCGAGGATAGTACGACATGTAGCTTGTTTAGGTTCAGTATTTTGTAGTGTTACTTTCAGGGAAACACGTTGATTTACTGTGCCTAAATTATACAATTATTAAATTGAATCCAAATGGACTCTGTTAAGCCTTTTTTACAAACTCTGATTTTAATCCCATGGCACCGAATCCATCGATTTTGCAGTCAATGTTATGATCGCCAAACGTCAATCGAATGTTTTTCACTTTGGTTCCAGATTTTATGGATTTTGGCATTCCTTTCACAGGTAAGTCTTTGATGACAACAACGGAATCCCCGGTTTGTAATTGAACACCATTGCAATCCATCACAATCAATTCATCAGACGAAGTAGGAGTTTGTTCAATGGTCCATTCAAATGAACATTCAGGACACATGTATTGATTTTCTCCCGTTGCGTATCCATAGGGTGATTCACACGATGGACATTCTTTTAATTCCTCTGACATAGTTGTTGTATTTCAAACAAAGGTAGCATTTTATGAGGAAGGACAGAAGATATCCCATAGCGTTAGGATCATTTCTAGCATTTAGGGCAAAAGAAAAAGGGCAAAAACGCTTTTGTTTTTGCCCTTTCTTAATGTAAGTAGATGTGTTTAGTCCTCTTTTCTGCTTAATGCATAAATAACCAAACCGAATCCAATTTTGTTGATTGCATCAGCAATGTTGTAAACGATATCCATTGCTGCTTCTCCGTCTTTTGGATCTGCAACAAATGTAATTCCAAATAATCCACCTGGAGTTCCAAGAATATATCCTAGTGGATAAATCGCCCATCCAACTAATACAAACCAAGCAAGGATTTTTGTCGCTTTCGCAACTTGTGGTCCAGCTGATTGTGCCAATTGAGAAACTTCTCCGAACCAAACAAGGTAAGCGATGTAGAAGTAAGCTGCTCCAGAAAGAACACCCCACATTACGCTGTTGTTTTCGTCTAATACCTCACCAATGTAACCTGTTACAAGCATTACCAATGAAGCGAAGATTAATTTCCAAAGTAAGCCGATTTTAGCACCTGCTTTTTTGGTAATTAAATAAAACTCAACACACATTAATGGCACTGTTAAGATCCAGTCAACATAACGGAAGAATGTTGGTGAATCTCCAGTCTCTAGGTTGTACCCTCTCATGTAGTAGTAATGTACTGCTGCAATGAAGGTAATTAGTCCAGAGACTAAAACGGATGTTCTCCATTTTTGAGGCGTGTTGTTTAACTCAAAAAAGAAGAATACTGATGCGGCCATCATGGCCATTGTTCCGATAAAAAACGTAAACGCTACGTAATTATCACTTGCAATCTTTAAATGTTCCATAGTAAATAGTTTAAGTTAGCCCTACTCTTAAGGATTTTCGGTTTCTCCATTTATCAATTGTTGGTTGGAACCCCAACGAATTGAATAACAATATACTACAATTTTTGTTTAAATTAAAATAAAAAAAGTTCAACAATCCGTTTTTTTGTAAAATTTATGCATCCATATAATGTGCGGAAAGCTAATACAAGAAAGGAAAACAAAAAATATCGTAGCCATTTCAAAATTATTTTTCAAATCAAAATAATTTTCATTCAACCAATATGAAATGACCAAAATTCCGATGGCCCCCAGATTAAACGGCAAAGATTTCAAATACAATGTTTTACTATTTGTCTGAAGTCCATTTTTCAAATGACGCCAACCGTTTAAACTATGCTGTCCAATAAAATACAAACTAAAGGCACTTAACAAGGGTAGATACATCCCTACAAACAACATACATACCGTTAAGATAAAAGATACTTTCCGTTCAAGGATGCTCCAAATGAACGAAATTAAGATCAAGATCTGAGAAATATGAATAGCTTGTTCATCAGTAAATGGTAATTCAAAAGTCTGAAGACTCGCTAGTATTTTATTCGTTTCTGTTTGATGTCCAATTAATAGGATCCCAAATAGTAGAGTGCCCCAAAGGATATTTTTCCATGTGTTTTGTTTGTTGGGAATCCATTCTTTAAAATCACATTGACCAAAATGCCAAATGGAATAAGCTAAAAAGAACAACAATGCGCTGTCCGCGGAAAGAAACCAAAGTAGTAGAAAGATGAACGACACGCCAAGATACTTGAAGATAAAACTAAGTTTAACTCCTTTAACATGCACTCCACTCTCGAGTAAATGATCTACTGCTCCATGTGGAAGTCCAACCGCTAGAAATCCAACTGAAAAAAGGGTGAGTTGAATAGCGAAAGAATACGATTCGGCAAATGTTTGAACCAATAATAGGAAAACAGACAGAAGTAACATACAAAAGGGAGCGATAACTCCTTTGCTCGAAACGCTTAATTCTGTTTTAAGTACGCGCAAAAAGGGACGGAATGGAAGTGTCAACAATATGCGAATGTCCTGAAAAATGCTTGTTTTTCCTTCAAGGAAGCGAAACACGGAAAACACATTGTTCTTTTTGAATAACACACTGAAAATCGGTTTCCCCAGCGCTGGATATTGTAAGAGAATCAAAAGCAATAAACGATCGTAGAACTGAAATCGTTTCGGCTCCATTTTCAATGGAGTCAATTCTTTTTTCATCATCAACTGTTCAGCAAGGTCTTCTGCTCCTTGAAACATTTTTTTGAATGCGTAACCCGTACTCGGTTTAATGGCTCCAGACCTTCCGCCTATTGGAATAACTCCCTCAATTTTTTCACGAACGATTTTCGCCGTGGACATCGGAATGGTTCCTTTCTCTGTCTCTAATATTGTATACGTACCAAAGCGTCTTTGAATGTATGTATCTAAAATTGGCTCTGCTTGATCCGATGTGATTGGTTCAAT
>CALQBB020000061.1 GCA_943328715.2 Polynucleobacter meluiroseus
GTAAAAACGATGGTTGACTTTTGATTCTTGGTGATTTTGTTCGCCAGTGCAATTCCATCCGCTATTCCCAATTGTGGACCCAAATGCGAGATCATTCCGACCAACTTATGTTCTTGTGTTCCAAAATGGAAACTGCGATCACGTCCCTTGGTATAACCATTCAGTTTTCCTTGAAACTGTGAGAACAAACGATTTAACGGAATACCGCGGGTCGTAAATACGCCCAAGTTTCTGTGCATCGGAAGAATGTATTCGTCCTCGTTCATGGCATAGGCACAACCAACAGAAATTCCCTCTTGACCCCAACCAGAAAACCATTTAGTGATTTTCCCTTGACGCAATAAAATGAGCATTTTCTCTTCAATCAGCCTCGGACGGACCAACTTCAAGTAAATATCTTTTAACTCTTCATCCGAGAATCCCTCTCTGTTGAATGCTATTTGTGACATGCAAATGGTTTTTGTTCCAATAAATTGGAAAATGAAATCTGATAATAAAGAATGGTAGTGTCGAACTTAAACTTTTAGTCCACGAACAACACGTTCTTTGCGTTTCGTTTTTTGAAGGCGTTTTTTCACTACCAAGAGATGAGCAGAACGTGGTGCGCCACGCATTAAATCAATCTTGTACGTGTTTTCACCGTAAATAATTTTGGGTCCACCCTGACCATTCCAATCCGCATCAAAATAATAGCGTTTAACACTACTTCCTTCTGTTTTCGTTGCAAAAGATAAAACTCTGCCATCGCCCATTTCAAAACGCACTTGCACTTCTCCTTTTGGACCAAAGTTTTCGAATAGACATTTTGTCATTGCTGGAATGACAATGCTCTCACGTTCACTGTTTGAACTTGCGACAAGCGTACCATTTTGTGTAGTATTTTGACTATCATCTCTTTTTTCTTGATTCAAAATAATCGTATGCGAGGTATAAAACTGAACTTGACGCATTTTTTCATCAGAATCTAAACTAAATTCATCTCGAATTTGTGTCGTGTAAGGGACTTTTACCCCACAAGAAATTAAAACAGTCGCTAAGGAAAGGATGGCGAAGAAATTTTTCATATTGCGTAATTTTGTTCAAATTTACAGAAAATCGTCTTGATAGATTCGAAAAAAACAGATTTTACCATGCTAAATCATCTTTGTCTTTTCTTATTGGCACTTGTATTGGTGTCCTGCTCGGAAAATAAATCTGGAAAATTGAAGGATTTGGATCAAATTCGATCGAAATCAAGTTATCAGCACAAAAAGAAAATTATACCAATAGACCGATGGAAAGACACCCTTTTCTCCATCTACAATCAAGACTCGGTTGAATTAAACATTCTATCCATTGAGAGCGATTCAAATCGATTATTTTTCCATGAGTTCAATTATGTAGAATCAGCCATGTATAGCATAACTGACTCAAGCAATCATACGTTCAAACATCAATTCGCACGATTTAAGACAGACTCTACCAACGTTAAAAACAACTTTTACAATTGGTTTGACAAAGAGTTTTGTCAACGTAATTTAGCGGTTCGTATTTACAACCGAATAAATATATTTCCAAAAAACATCTTCTTTGTCTGCACCAATCAAAGTATTCACGTAGTAAAAAGTGAGCATAAAATTGACCCCATCAAATGGATTAAACTTATTCAATTAACAGAGAAAAAAGTCGACTTCATTTACATTTGTCATCAGGCAAAGAACAAAAATGCGCTTTGGTACACCTTTGAACAAAACAAATTAAACTTAATTCCAGCACAATGACTATTCTAAATCGTGGACAAATCGTCGTTTTTCAAACAGAAAACTTTCAAAATTGGGCAAAACAAAACAGCGAAGAAGATCTTTTTTTTTCAAGTCAAGGTGAACCGACCGTTTATCTTATCGAAGAGGAATTTTGGGAAGATGAGCTCATTCTAGAAAAGTACCGAAAAAAAATTATCAGAAGAGAATGTTCAGAAATTTGTTCCGATGAAACTAAATGGCCAGTCATTAAGGACAATGATCAATTTCGTTTTTACTTTCAGGTTTTTCTTGGGGTGATCGTGGTCGACTTATTGGAAAGCGACCTCATTTGCGAAGAAATGGAGTTATAAATTCTTGAAAAGATTTACGTTTAAATAAGCCGGATCGTTCGTCACCTCTTCTCCAATCCACGTTGGAAGTTGAATCTCTTCGTTCTCATCATTTAGTTCGATTTCCGCCAATACTAATCCTTCATACTTGCCTTTGAATACATCGATTTCCCACACAGCGCCTTGATATTCGATAACAAAGCGGTCTTTTTCCAAGCATAATAATGATGCTTTTGCGATCATTTCTTCAGCATCGCTGACCGGTATCGAATATTCGAATTCATTTCGAGTGACTCCTTTCCCCATTTTAATTGTCAAAAATGCTTTGTCTGATCGAACACGTATACGCACCGATTTCTCATGATCTTCAAAGAGATAAGCTTGTTTAATGTTCGTAATAGATTGAATGATTTCTTTTTTCCAATCCATTGTTTCCAACAAATACTTGCGTTCGATTTCGAGCATTTTTATTTTTTTTCTACTATTTTTACCAAAGATGCAACTTAAAGATGTATTGTTGCGTCAAACGATGTGAAATTTTAACGGTACGTATAATGAAACTAAACTTAACTATTCTCGCTTTTTGTTTTTTGGGATTCGGATTAAATGCTCAAAAAAACATTGAATTAAACGGAATAAAAATCAGTACAAAACAAATCAATTGTAACATTCCTGCTCAAGGATACGAGTCTGATCTCATTCAATTGACTATCGAAAACCAAACTAATTCGGTTAAAACGGTAACTTACAGTTTTGAGTTGTATTACGATGGCGAATGTGCAACTTGCGGCCACGAAGAATACACGTACACACAAATCCTTCAACCGAAAGAGATTTTAGTTGGAGAATGTTTAGATCGCACGCATTTTGGATTAACTATTTTTCATCACATGCCAGCTCATTTGACGAAAACGACGTTAACTGACTTCAATATTAAGAACGTAGTCGTAAAATAATTCCCATGAAATTTACCAATTTATTTGTTTCAGCTGCTCTCATAGCTGGATCAATTCAATCTCTTTATGCTCAATGTACCGTTACGGCAAGTGCAACGAGTACAACCATTCCTTGTAATGGCTCCGCAACATTAAGTGTTTCCGGAAGTGGTATGAGTCAAGTTGCCTTCGGTGAAAACTTTAACAGTGGTCAGCCTGTTGGGTGGTTATTTTCCCAAGTTGTAACGATTGCCAATAACACCTGTGGTGTTCCTTCCCTAGATGGCACAGATTTCATGTGGATGGGTAATCAATCTGTTGCTCCTCGTGAAATGACAACGATTCCTTTGGACGTTTCTTCTGGTGGACAAGTATGTTTCGATATGCGTTATGCCATTCAAGCTCAAGCTTCTCCATGTGAAGGTCCCGATTTAGCAAGTGAGGGGGTTTATGTACAATATTCAATAGATGCAGGACTTTCTTGGACAACCATGAATTACTGGAGTCCATTGGGTGGGTATGATCCATTAATGACTTCCTGGCAAAACTATTGTTTACCTATTCCAGCAGCGGCACAGACAACAGCCACCCAATTTAGATGGACACAATTAGCAGTATCTGGTGCGCCATTTGACCACTGGGGATTAGACAATATCATGATTACAGCGACTGCACCAAACTTTAACATCACTTGGTTGCACGATAATTACTCCTACGGTCCAGGTGTTTATACTGGAGATGATCCAACACCAGTGAGTCCAACACAACAGACATCTTACATCGTTATGATGACAGACAGCATCAATACATGTTATGACACCATCACGATTTCAGTGAGTTACCCTCAAATTGATACGGTAACAACCATTAATCCAACTTGTGGAAGTATCAACGGAAGTTTAACTGCTTCTTCTTCCGGAGGTGCTGGTGGATATACCTACTCTATTGGAGCGGCTTTTCAACCTAATGGAACATTTAATAATTTAGATACGGCATCTTACACAGTAATTATGGTGGATCAAAACAACTGTTCTGATACAATGATTGCCATTCTCGACGGAGTTGATTCGCTTCAAATTACGAATTTAACTTCGGTCACCACCACCTGTGGATTAGACAATGGAACGATTGACTTCGATGTTGCCGGAGGAACACCAAACTTCCAATATAGTGTTAATAACGGTTCTACATTCTCTGCTGCATCAAACTTCGTAAATCTCGCACCTGGAGTTTATCCTGTTTACGTGATTGATCAAAATGGTTGTTTCGATAGTGAATCCATTGAAATTTTCCCTTCAACTAATCCAAACATTGATAATTTCAATTCTACGTTGGAGTTTTGTAGTCTTTCAGACGGGGGAATTACTTCCTCTACATCGCTTGGAATTACTCCTTATCAATTCATTTTGTATCAAGGTCCTTTATTAGTTGCGAATAATGCAGTCGGGAATTTTACTGGTCTTCAAAGTGGAGATTATTCCCTTCTTGTGATTGACCAAATTGGATGTGTGGATAGTGTGATCATTACAGTTGATTCGATTCCTGCACCAATTGCACCCCTTCAAGATACGGTTTTATGTAACTTAACACTTCAGATTAATGGTGTTCTTTCATACACGGGAAGCAATTGGACGGCTAATTCACCGTTAGTAAATTTCTCCAATGCTGCCGGACAAAACCCAACAATTATTGCAGATACTGCGGGAATTTACTCCATAACAATGACCGATAGTGTATGTAACTTTACGGAAACATTCCAATTAACATATGTCGCCGATCCGTTTACGAATATTTTGGATACAATGTTATGTATTGGAGAAACACAAGTACTCGCAGCCCTAGTTCAACCTCAAAATGTTAGTTACCTTTGGTCTACTGGAGCATCGACATCTGCTATCAGTGTAACGGAGTCTGGTGATTATATTGTCACTGCTTCGAACATGTGTGGTGTTTCCATAGATACAGCAACCATTGAATTCTACTTCTGTGATATTGAAGTTCCAAACGTGTTTACACCAAACAATGATGGGAAAAACGATTATTTCCAATTACTCTTCTTTGGTGGAATTAAAACGTTCAATTGTACGATTTTAAACCGTTGGGGACAAGTGATTAGAGAATATGACAATCCAGCATTTATGTGGGATGGTAAAGATGAATCAGGTGACGATGTGCTAGAAGGTGTATACTTTTACATTGCGAAGGCAGTATCAAACGGAGGAAATGAAATCATGAAACACGGAAATGTTACCTTGGTTCGCTCTGAGTAATTCATAAGAATACCTATCTTTACGTGTGCTTAAATTAAAACAAAATACGCCCAGATGGGTGGTCGTACTTCTCGACTTAATCATTCATCTTAGTGCGCTTGCTTTTGCCTATTTAATCCGCTTTGACCTCAAAGCGGATTTTTCTTTGATTCAATCCGAATGGGAAATTCTCTCGAAATCCCTTTGGTTTTTCATCCTAGTTAAACTTGTTGTTTTTTACATTTTTCAGATTCAAAAAGGACTGGTTCGTTATACTTCTACCGAGGATTTAAAACGGATATTTCTTGCTGAATTGAGCTGTACCATTATCTTTTTACTGGGTGGATTCGTTCGTTATTATCACATGGATGGATTCTTTCTCTTCCCCATGTCAGTACTCGTTATGGAATTCCTAGCGAGTGTTTTATTTGTAGTTGGTGGTAGGTTTATCATTAAATTAATGTATTTAGAATCCATGAAGGACACTGGAATTCAAGAGTCGGTGATTATTTATGGTGCCGGAGTTTCCGGTTTAATTACCAAAAGAACCTTAGAAAAGGATACAAGAAACAACCAAATTGCCGCTGCGTTTATTGACGATAATGAAAAACTTCAAGGTACACGAATTGAAGGAATTCGCGTGTATAGTACAGGTCAACTCTCCAAACTGCAAAAGGAGCTTCAAGCAAAGACGTTAATTGTAGCCATTCAGCTTCCGGATGTTGATAAAATGCAAAAAGTCATTGACGAGGCGATGACCTTGAAATTGACCATTCAAAAGGTTCCTAATCCTAAAAGTTGGATAAACGGTGAGTTTAGTTCAAGACAATTGAAAAAAATCAGAATCGAA
>CALQBB020000062.1 GCA_943328715.2 Polynucleobacter meluiroseus
ACTTCATTTTGAACTTGATCGAAAACGTGTTCAAAGTAGAAATTTTGAATATAATTGAGATTGGCATCCGGAGAAATAGAGGCCTTGATTTGTTTTACAGCGTAGGTTGTGTCGTTAATCCACATTTCACCAGTGAATGCAAGGTCACCTGTCCTTTTGGGCTCAAAATGCAGTTTGTAACACCAATCTGATCCGATGAATGTAGAATCTTCGAGTACGAATTGATAATACGACCGCGCGAACGGTGCCAGTGGACTGATAAATGATTTATTGAACAAATCATAGATGTTATCATAGATGTTCAGGTCGAGGTACATGTCACCAAGAAACTGATTCACTTGAACATTTTCGATTCCGGTAATCTTTGTGGCTTGAACCACTTCCTTTTTTTGTTTAGGTTGATTTTTAAAGTAGAAATCAGAGAGCGATTCAGTGAGAATAACGGGCAAATAGGTGTTTCCATCCTGTGTTGAATCCAAATAATTCATCACCAGATCCATTCGTTTTACGAGTCCATTTTGCTGAAACTTGTCCCCAAGGTTATTGAGGTCTAACTGAATCTTGTTATAGAGTTTGTATTGGTAAGCGTCAAGTTTCTCTTTGTTATTGATAGGCTTGTTGGCAATAACTTTTTTATGTAGCGCAATGGCAGGTGATTCAGACGAAATGAGAACGACTACGTCTTTGTGATCCGTAGACTGAACCTCTAAATTAATTTTTAGCGTCTGTTCACTATCCTTTTTTATTTTGATGCTTTTCGTCTTGTACCCTATGAACTGAACTTGGATAGAGTCTGTGGCGTAATAACTTTGAAGAAAAAAACCACCAACAGTGTCTGTTAAGGTTCCAATTTTCGTCCCGGAAAAACGAACACGCGCGTAGGGGATAGGCTCTCCCTTCTCATCCGAAACGGTTCCTTGCACTGTTGTTGTTTGACCGAATGATCGTATTGGGGCTAGAAGCAACAAAAAAAGCAGCAGTCTTGTTTTCATATATAGTCGCTTATTCTTGCTGATTTTTAGCAACGCGTTTAGCAACAAGTACACTGATTTCAAAGAGCAAGTAAATCGGAATGGTCACAATCACTTGCGAAATCACATCGGGAGGAGTAATGATGGCTGCCAAGATTAAAATGACAACAACAGCGTGTTTGCGGTATTTAACAAGAAATTCAGGAGTGAAAAGTCCAATTTTTACCAATAAATAAGTCACAACAGGCAACAAGAAGAACAATCCTGTATAAAACACGGTCGAAAGAATGGTGCTCATGTAAGAACTAATGGTAAAGTCATTTCTGATTTTATCGGTGATTTGAAACGCACCAAAAAATTGGACGCTCAATGGAGCAACGACGAAATAACCGAAGAGGATTCCCGTAAAGAAAAGGATGCTCACATAAAAGACGATTCCTTTGGCCATTTTGCGCTCCTTGAATTTTAGTCCAGGTTTGACAAATGACCACAGTTGATAGAAAATGTATGGAAAGGCTAAAACGGCTCCACCCATGATGCTCATCATTAAAGCATAGGAAAATTGGCCCGATAAGGTCATGCTTTGAAAGTTCACCGGAATTTTGTCGATGCAAACGTTTAAGTATTCGCAGAGTAGTCTGAAGGTTACGAAGTTCGGGTCCACCATGATCAGGAAAACATTTTCCATGATTTCCTTCTGGTAAATCCAAATAACAATCGCGAAAATAATGACGGCAATTGCAGAACGCATGAGCCTCCATCTTAGTTCTTCTAAGTGATCAAGAAAGGACATTTGCTTATTGTCTGACATGGTGCAAAAGTAGTGATTTTCTCGCTCCTAAAATGAAGTTTTTAGAACGTAAATTGTTTACGACCTGAACCCTCAACTTTGTTTAAAATTAACAGCTATGGAAAAGAAATTTGAATTAAAAGAAATGTGGTTTAATAATACGGACACAGAAGTTGTATTAACTGGAATTTTACACAAAGAATTTCTGCAGTACGATACGAAGGTTCGTATGCCAATTGCGCGATTGAATGCTTTGGTAAATTTGCTTCAAAAAAACAACGAGCACTTTGATCTTTACGACCACATGTGTTGTTTTAATCTAGGATTCGTTACCGAATACAATGTAGTATTACCAGCTGAATTAAACCGAATGTTTACGCAGCAGCAGTTAGAAGGTGAAGCCTTGGTTCCGTTAAAACAGATTCGTGCTTAAGGCTGGATGTAAACGGTTTCTTCGTTTACTTTTTCCGCTTCGATTTTGATAATCCCTGCACCAGCTTTATTGCCTTTTTTCGCATCGATATCAAGAACTGCAACACCTGCTTGTCCAAGTTGGTAAAGTTCATTGTAGTTGAATGTTGCCATACCGTTTAAATTCGTGTAGGCAGTATCAAATACAGCAACTTGCTGAGGAGTTCCTTGCGTATTCGTACCATACAAAACAACCATCGCGTTACTCACACTTGCATTGTTTTCATCCTTGATATAAATGTTAGCAACAGTATCTAATTTTTTTCTACATGAGGTAGAAACAACAACAGAAAGGATTGCTAGAACAATGATATTTTTCATCTCAGTTTAATTTAGTTCGGTAAGTATATAGTTTTTACTGTTGTCGTATGAACACGGCAACGCGCATAATCGTATGCTACTTTATTGTTGTATTTAACAATGATATCAAAATAACCAGTGGTATTTTCTTCTCCTGAAACATTGAAATACTGGTCCATGTCAACAACCGCGAATCCAGATGCATTCGAAAATACGGTGTCAACAAAAGGAAGTGTTGCTGGATTAGATTGTTGATCGCCAATGACAATCACTTTGGCTCCATCCATAAGTTGATTCGATGATGAGCGAACAAATACCTTCAATACAGCAGGATCTTTGGACTCACAAGAAACACTGATAAGTATAACTAGGCTCAGTGTAAGTAGGTTAAAAATGGTTTTCATATTGCTTGGAAAGTTTCAAATTTACATTATTTTTTTTAAATGCTCAAATAGCATCACTGGATCATTACAACTACCCGATTTCGTTTTTCCTCTTCTATCTGAATCACTTGGTCTCCAGTTAAGCCAAAATAAAAGGCATTCACCTTTAAAACCGCGACCCCAACTTGACCGGATTTATAGTACTTATCCATATCAAAGAACGCTAATCCACCCGAATTTGTTGTTGTACTGTCGTTGATAATGGGTACTTGATTTGTGTTCGTGGTAGGTTCAACAACCAACTTAACCTTGGCGTTTTTTACGAGTTCTCCATTCGAAAATTGAACGGCAACCTCTAGGGTAGTTGGTTCTTTTTTGTAACAAGAACTAAGTAAAAAGGAACTCAACAGAACGAGGGTAATAATTCCGTAGAACAGCTTGATTTTACCAATAAAATTCTTGTACATTTGCATGTTTAGGGCTGTTTAGCTATCAGTTAAACAAGTATTGGGTCCGAAAAGTTACACTATGTCACAAGAAAATGAATATTAAAGAAATTTTAGAGGCTGTTCATGCATTCGAAATTCAATCAGCAAATGATTTAGAAAACTTTCGAATTCAATTTTTAGGATCAAAAGGTCAAATCAAGGACCTTTATGGCGCATTGAAAAGCGTTCCAAATGAGGAAAAAAGAGCTGTTGGACAACAAATCAATGAAGTACGACAACTCGCTGAAGATAAATTAGAATCCTTTAAAATCGCCCTTTCTCAAAGCGCATCTGCCAAGGATAAAGAGGATTTGAGTAGACCTGGATCGGATTCACTGATCGGAAGTCATCACCCGCTTTCACTTGTTCGCAAAGAAATCATCGACATTTTTAATCGCATCGGTTATGTTGTTTCGGAAGGACCAGAAATCGAAGATGATTGGCACAATTTCTCCGCTTTAAATTTCCCGCCTGAACATCCGGCAAGGGACATGCAGGATACTTTTTTTGTGGAAAAAGGAGAAGTAGAGATGGCTTTGCGTACTCACACAAGTAGTGTTCAGGTGCGTGTCATGGAAAATTCAAAACCACCTATTCGAACGATATCACCGGGAAGGGTATATCGAAACGAAGCAATTTCCGCTCGTGCTCATTGCTTTTTCCATCAAATTGAGGGCTTGTACATTGACAAGAATGTGTCCTTCGCAGATTTAAAACAAACATTATTGTTTTTTGCCAAAGAATTATTTGGTGAAAAAGCTTCAATCCGCCTTCGTCCATCTTATTTTCCTTTCACGGAACCAAGTGCAGAAGTAGATGTTTCCTGTACGCTTTGTCATGGTAAAGGATGCAATGTGTGTAAATACTCCGGATGGCTTGAAATTCTCGGATGTGGAATGGTAGACCCAAATGTATTAGATGCTTGTGGGATTGATTCAACAGTCTATTCAGGTTTCGCTTTCGGAATGGGCGTTGAACGCATTGCACAATTAAAATATCGAGTAACCGATCTTCGTTTATACTCGGAAAATGACATCAGATTTCTCAAACAATTTACTCCCGGAACATAACTATGGCATGGAATATCATTTCGGATAAGGAACAGGTCCAAAAAATAATTGATTCAAGTAAGGATAAGCCTCAGGTTTTCTTTAAACACAGCACTCGCTGTAGCATTTCATCAATGGCTTTAAGACGCTTTGAAGGTTCAGGAATTTTGGATCGTTCGACTGTGGATTGCTGGTATTTAGATCTTCTTTCGTACCGTGCGATTTCAGAAGAAATTGCGCATCAATCTCATGTCGTTCATCAATCACCACAGGCCATTCTTTTCGTGGATGGTCAAATGTGTTACGCGGAAAGTCATGGAATGATTGATGCTGAATTAATTCTACAAATTATAGCTTAACGACATGAAAAAAATTCTCGTTATTGTCCTCGTAATCGGTCTCCTTGGAAGTTATTTGGTTCCAATGTTCATGAAGGATTCAGCGAATACGGAGGCGCCTTTTCAATTTGGGTTCTCTGATAATCTTGCGATTAAATACGGCGATGTCGTTTCCATACCTGTCGAAACCAATGGAGAAGCAAAAAATGTCACCATCACTTTTGGAGGAAAGGTCATTCAGAAATTTGCACAACCGAAAGAAAAGCTCAGTATTCTATTGGATTCAAAAAAGTACCAAATCGGAGCGTATGAAATTGAAATGCATGGTGTAGATCAACAAGGACAATATTTCACTGAAATCCGTAATGTGAGAATTCTCTCGGATGTGACACCTGAAAAATGGAAGCTTGAAATCGTCCGTCGCCTTCCTCACAATGAAAGTAGTTTCACTCAAGGACTCGCTTTCTCCGGAGACCAGTTATACGAAGGAACAGGCGATCCAAACCAGACAGGCGCATCTCTAGTCGCTAAAGTGAATTTAAACACAGGGGAAATTGGACAGAAAATAGGATTAGATGCCACTCGTTTTGGCGAAGGAATCACCATTCTTGGAGATCAAATTTTTCAATTAACTTGGTTAAATCACAAATGCCTTGTTTATAATAAGGAATCCCTTGAATTATTAAAAGAATTCGATTATTCAACGGAAGGATGGGGTATCTGTACAGACGGAAAAGTACTCTTTATGTCCGATGGCTCCGAACGAATTTACGTGCGTAATCCGAAAAACTTCGACATCATCAAAACGATTGAGGTGTATACGAACGAATTCGCCATTCCTCGTTTGAACGAACTGGAATTTGTCAACGGACTCATCTACGCGAATATATGGACCTCCAACGAAATCGCGGTAATTGATCCACTTTCAGGAAAAGTTCTTGCCCTTATTGACGCGACTAATTTAGTGAACGAAGGAAAAGGAAATGGAGAGGTACTCAACGGAATTGCTTATCATGCGAAATCGAATAAAATGTACATGACGGGTAAATTTTGGCCAACAATGTTCGAAGTAAAGGTCCTGAAATAAGAGACTTTCCGTTAACGATCACACAAAAGATGCCTCAATGGCAATTTTTATTGGTTTTCTTCGTTTGAAAAATTGGAAACAAGAATATGGAGCAGACATCAAAAGATTGGAATGAGTTAAAAAGCAACGACAGTTGGTCGATTTTTAAAATTATGTCCGAGTTTGTCGAAGGATTTGACCGGAT
>CALQBB020000063.1 GCA_943328715.2 Polynucleobacter meluiroseus
GAAATATCCATTGGTGTCCTTGTCTTGAATGAGTGTGTCTTTCAAAATCCATGTGCGTGTAACGGTTCCGTTCACGACTTCAGAAATCGTAGCATCCACTTGGTCAAAGTAACTTGAATCCGCAATTTGTGCAATATCCAATGCGTTTCCTGGTCCAATGAAAGCGCGTGTGATTTTAACGTAGTGCAGGGAGTCCGCCTGATCCAACAAACCATAGACAATAGCGGTTTCTTTAAAGTCACCAGCTAGTTTCAAATCCTCGGAACAGCTTTGCAGGAATAATGCTGCTAAAAAAAGAAGGGAGAGAAAACGTTTGATCATCTGAGTTAGTTTGAATCAAAAATACAATTTATTTAGCGAATTCCTTGAGGAGCGATTCCTAAATCGGGCGTTTCACTTTTTTCAATGGAAATTAATTCCACTTCAAAAATCAATGGTGAATAAGGTTTGATGATTGTGTTTGGCGGTGGATTTCCACCATAAGCCAATTCTTGAGGAATGAAGAATTTGTATTTAGAACCGATGTTCATCAACTGAATTCCTTCTGTCCATCCTGGAATCACTTGATTTAAGACAAATGTAACTGGCTCTCTTCCAATCGAACTATCAAAGATTCCACCTTCAGGAATGCTTCCTTGGTAATGAACTTTTACGGTGGATGTTGCTGTTGGATGTGCTCCTTTTCCAGCTTTCACCACTTGGTATTGAAGTCCACTTGCCGTTGTGATAATTCCCGGTTTCGTTTTGTTCATCTCCAAAAATCCTTCACCAGCTGCTTTGAACTGTTCTGTGATTTTCGCATATTTTTTATTCATTTCCACTTCGAAAGCAGCCATGATTTTCTTGCGGTCCTCGTTTTTCAATACTTCGATGTCTAACTTGTTTAGTCCATCAGCGAAACCTCTTTCGACCATTTTGATATCAATTAAAGGCAAAGCATCTAAATCCTTAAAGTATCCTTCAAAACGTTGACGGTTGATTTTTCCAACAGCCAATGATCCTTCTGCATTGTATTTCTCGTTGAACTCTTTTCCAGTTTTCCCGATGCACTTTGTCACGGTTTTAGAAAGTCCTTCAAATTCTGAATCGGAAACTTTGCATTTGAAACCTTCCACTAATTTTTCTTTATCCATCTTGTTAAATGGACTTTCTGTAATGAATGGTTTAGCGATTTCGCAACCCAATACATAAGAGTATTTCTCTTGCATGGTTTTTAATTCAACTTTCTCTTCTCCACCACATGCTTGTAGGATTAGGAATAAGGCGATAAATAGGGAATAACGAATCATTAGTTAATGTTTAAAAGTTCAACTTCAAAAATAAGTGCACTGAATGGTTGGATGGGTCCACCTGGGTGTGGATTTGCTCCGTAGGACAATTCTTGTGGAATGTATAAACGGAATTTAGATCCAACAGACATCAATTGCAATGCTTCGGTCCATCCTGGAATCACTTGGTGAACGCCGAATGTTGCTGGAGTTCCACGTAACATCGAACTATCGAAAACCGTTCCATCAATTAATGTTCCGTGGTAATGAACGGTTACATTGTCCGTCGCAGCTGGTTTTGCACCATCACCTGCCGTTAAAACCTCGTATTGCAATCCAGAGAATGTTTGGTGAATTCCTTCTTTTTTCGCGTTTTCTGCTAAGAATTCTTCACCTTGTGTTTTGTTCGCACTAAAAGCTGCATTCTTTTTCTCATCCAAGTATTGTTGGATAAAAATATTTGCTTCATCTGGAGTTAAAGCAGTTGTTTCATCATTGAAAACCGCCTGAATGGCTTGCATCATCAAGTTCACGTTGATGTGCTCTAGTTGTTGATTTTTCAAACTTTCACCGATGCTCATTCCAACACCGTAGCTCGCTTTTTCTTCTAAAGATTGCATTTAATTGATTTTAAGGAGACGAAGTTAAGAAAAATGCGTCGGAGATCTTTGAAAAAATCAGGCGAATACTTGAATAATTGTAACAACATGTAAAAATGCCCGTTGAAGGCTTTATGCAAAAATCCTTTCACTTTGATTACGAGCTTCATTCCACTTGGGAAAACCTAGCTGAATCGGACCTTCACTTGGTTGAATTAGCCTATGAGGCGATGGATTTAGCCTATGCTCCGTACAGTGAATTTAAGGTCGGCGCAGCGGTTCGTTTGTCGAATGGACTCACCTTAAAAGGAAATAACCAAGAAAACATTGCGTATCCATCTGGACTTTGTGCAGAGCGCGTGGTTCTTTTTTACGCCGGAGCAAATTATCCATCGGAATCCATCGAAACGATTTGCGTTGTGGCACGTGGAGATTTAATGCCGAGTGAGTTTTTGCTTTCACCGTGTGGATCTTGTCGTCAAGTCATGTTGGAAACCGAAAACCGTCAAGCGAAAAAGATTCGTGTGATTCTGGTGAACCAAGACAAGCGCACGATCATTCTTCATTCCGTCAAGGACTTGCTTCCATTTGGATTTGGGAAGTAGGGTAAGGAAATTTCAAGAAACAATTTAACGACAGCTGATCGTAAATATTCACCGCAAAAATGCGGTGATTAAATCAATTTTTCACCGCAAAGGAATATGTTGAATGTCTGGTGGGGACGTTTAGTTGAAAAACGATGACTATCTTTTTAAGTATTCTTCCGCTGTCATGACGGGAATGTTGGAATGTTTGAAATCCTTTCCATTTCGTGTGATGATCACGGAACAATTCGCTTGTAAAGCACTGTAATATTGAACGGAATCCTCAAAATCTTTGAATGGAGAATTCAATCCTTTTTCCACGGTTTCTTCATTGACCTCACAGACTTCACAAATAATTTTAAACTTTCGTAGTTTGGTGCGAACGGATTCTTCGGACTCATATTTATTTAGGATAAAATCAACTGTAGTAAAAGAAAGGGGAGAGGATACTAAGACCAGTTTCTTTTGATCGGCTAATGTTGCCAATCTAGCAATGGAATCGAAGTGAGGATCTCGATGCGCTAATAAATCCAGTATGACATTGGTATCCAAAAACAATCTACTCATTTGTATTTCTTTTCTAGGTGCGTTAAACGTTCCTTTTCAGCATCAAAATCTGCCGGAAGCTTCGTTTTGGTGGACATGCTTTTGACAAAATCAGAGATTTGATCCTCGTCGTTGCTTTCTTCAGAGATCAATGAATTCAAGTAGTTTTCAATCAATTTAGACAAACTAACCTGATGACTCTTGGCATATGTTTTTGCCTCGTGAATAATCTCGGCATTCAGATTTAAGGTGAGTTTTGTGTTCATCATCATAAGTTTACGTTTAAATTAAAAAATAATTACGTACAAAATGAATGAACCGCTATTTTCATGAATCCTTTGGAATCGAATTGGTCCAATTAGCTCACGCAGATGTTTCGTTTTTATTTTAAGAAAGAGAAATGAGATTGTCGTTTTTTTACGGGAATCCGGATGCTGCGAAATGCTATTTATGACGAAACCAACAATCGTGACGGTCGTCTTCGTAGCCTTTAAAAACAGTATTCACGGGAGTTCCGTGCTTAAGGTTTTCGTTGAATTTCGTTCGAACCAAATAATTAAATGCGCCCATGTCACCAGTAAAAGCCGTTTTATTCTCGCGGTTTCCTCGTTCATGAATGTCGCACAACTGTTGAATGAATTCAAAGAACAGGGGAGCTTTTGCGCCAATGATTCCGCAATTTAAAAGAGTTTCCTCCCCAAATGACTTTTCATAGTCGGCATAGTCCGGAAGGTTGTTGCGCAGGTGCGTGGAATGCTCGTTCATCCATTCGTTATTCAGTATTTTGGGCTCGTCCCCGCAAAAAATGGACTGTGGATTTTCCGTAAAAAATGCTTCGGTAAATGGATTTTGAACGAGTGTAACATCAGAGATGTCCGTCACGAAAACATGATCAAACAGGTCCATATTTTTCTCCAGAAAATCACGGTAAACAAAATAGCGAAATACGTTCGGATTGAATGCTGGATTGTAATCGACGCGGATAAAAGAAATGAATTCATTTTCATATTTCCGACAGGTATCCTCGCTGAAGTTGTTGTGAAAGATGATTCCGTGTAGCTTTTTGTCCTCAATGGATTCTGCCCAGGCACGCACCAATTCATAGGAGTCATCGTGCAGCGTTTCATTCCGGTTTACATCGTAAACACCTGTAATGTGACAGGCCATGATAACGTTACCGTTTGACGAAAAATTGGGTCTATGGGAAAAGGACATCCATTAACAATTGACAAGGTTTTCTTTTTTGATCGTTGAGCAAATGCTATTTGGCATGTTTCGGTGATAAATGTAGGTTCTTAAGTCCGCTTTTTTCACGCGAAATTGAGCTCCAGCCTTTTCGTAAAAATCGGCGTCAGCGGCGAATCCATTTCTGAAATCGATGCTCGTGAACACTTTTTTTATTCCGAACAAAGTACCGAAAAGGATGACCTCGTCTAAATGGATGAGTTTCGTTTGGTCGTTTTTATCGGGTACGTAGTAATCGTCCATGCTGTCAACGATTGTTTCGGTGGTAGAGCAAATCAAATCCACGTTTTCCATTTCTTTCAAGCACTCCGTTAAATGGTTTGGTTTGTATTGATCGTCACTGTCCAAGATGGTAATGTAGTCGCCCATGCTGTAAAGTACACCGCGGTTGATGGACGCAGATTGTCCGCGGTTGCTGTGACGGATGTAGATTATTTTGTCCTCGTGTTGCTCAACGTATTGCATCAAGGCCTCACGGTTATTTTGGGTACTGCCATCATCGATAATCAGCAGCTCGAAATCTTGAAAATCCTGATTTAAAACGGAATCAATTGCTCGTTTGATATAAGAGAAATCGGTATTAAAAACAGCCATTAGAACGGATATCTTTACTTGTCTCAACATAAGTGCTTGGTCTAGTGGTTGCGGCGCAAAGATAGGTAAATGTTTGGTTCAGTTTCCGTTTTCCGATGTCCGTTCGCTCTCGCTCTGATTCTCGCTCTCTTTCTGTTTCTCGCTCTATTTCCCGCTCTGTTTCTCATAAATCAACTGACACACTTTATCCATCGCTTTAAACAGCGTTAAATCAAATTTCGGGGATGTGGTCAATTTCGTCATGGAGGAAACGGCATCGAAGAGTAATTCGTTTTCACGTTGAGGGATCCGTTCGATGAAGGTAATTTCCTTGCTTCCTTTCTGTGATTCCGAGACGATGACTTCGTTGGTGGTCAAATCGATGGCAAATAATAGGGTCTTTTTCATTTTGTGTGAGCTTGTTGGATCTTAGTGAAGGTAGCAGCGTCCACTGGAATTCGTTGTTTTGTTCTTGCATCTGACACCTTTTTGAGTGGTTCCGGAACATTGTCGAGCGGTCGTTGTTGGTTGTTTTGTCGAGCCTCCATCACAGCAATTGGTTCCGACTGTTCTATCGTGTATTTTGCAGGTGCAACTGTTCGATTTACTTCGGTTACAGGACATGCACAGCAGTTGAATGTTTGACGCTTCACTGCTTCCGCCACACGAAAAAGGAGTGATGTGATCGTATTCCAGATTGGATGAACTTCCACAACAATTACAGGTTCCACCGTCTCGGGTATACACGATTTTTTTCGTCGTTTCCGAAATATAGCGACTCTGTGAAAAGCCGGAGATACTGATGAATAGGAGTGCGAGGAATAAAAGGAATTTCTTCGTTGTTTTCATTCTGTTTTACTTGTTTCGACGTTCAATTAGTTAAGCCACTCGTCAATATTTACACGTTGATGTAGAATTCTTATAATTTCCAATTTTTGCTCAATTTCAACTTTATAAAAAATAAGGTGTGACTTTACATAAGCTACTCTGTATCCTGGTCTTACAATTTCAGCTGATTTTCCAGAAAGTGGATTGGATCTTAGAAATTCAATTTCATCAATGATGAGTGAGTAGTATCTATCGGCTTGTTCTTTTGACCAATTTTTGAATGTGTAAACCCAAATTTTTTCAAGATCAGAAAATGCTTCAGAACTAATTTTAAGTTCTAATTTCTTCATTTATGCCTATTATGAAGTGATTTCAACTGTTCTTTTGGACAAAAATCTTCTACC
>CALQBB020000064.1 GCA_943328715.2 Polynucleobacter meluiroseus
CCTCTATGAGGTGTTTTTCAAAGAGCATTGGTCCGTCCATTAAATCACTAAATAGGTCTTTGTTCACTTTACAATGATTCGAATTAAGTTACAAGAATAACACTTTTGGACCGCTTGTGTTTCCGATTACGTGTTATTTCGGCACGCTGAACTCATGGTTTTCTCCGTTTCTCCTAAATATTTCTTAACTTCACCCCTTGATTTTTAGAGAAACAATCTATGTGGGGTAAATTTGCAAGCATCATATTAAGGAACCGGCTGTATATCTTAGCAATAATTGCTTTGTTGACTGTTTTCTTTGGTTACTTTGCCTTTACTTCGCTTAAGGTTGACAACCGTGTAGGAAACACGCTTCCAAAGGATAGTCCGGTTCAAAAGGACTTCGAAAAATTCAAGCTAGAATTTGGAGAAGATGGATCAACGATTGTTGTTGCAATTCAGACAGATTCTCTTTACACGAAACGCAACTTCACCAAATGGAGAGAGTTATCCTACAAAATTCTAAAGTACGACGGGGTTGAAAATGTGATTTCAGAGGCCACGCTTTGGGGACTTAAAAACAACCTGAAGGAACAAAAATTTGATCCTTATCAGATTTTCGGTGATCCAAAAACGGCGTTTCAAGAGAAAAGCATTGATTCCCTGAAAAAAGAGATACGACATAATCCCATTTACAGAGGAATGCTTTACAATGATTCGACGAACGTTTCCTTGTTACTGATTAGCATGAATGAAAAGTGCCTTTCCAATCCGAAGAAATCAAAAGTTGTCTTCGAGATTGAAAAGTTAGCTGAATCCTATTCACCCTATTTTGGTAAAACATACTTCGCTGGTCTCCCGCACATTCGGGTGGTAATGGGTAAGAGAATTGTCAGCGAAATGTATATTTTCCTTGCGCTGTCCGTTATTGCATCTTCTTTGCTTTTATACTTGTTCTTCCGATCCGTACGGGTAGTGATTCAATGTAACATCGTTGTGTTCGTTTCCGTGATATGGGCCCTTGGAAGCATTGCCTTATTTGGATTCAAGTTATCCATTATGATGGCACTCATTCCGCCGTTGTTGATTGTCATTGGTGTTCCAAACTGTGTATTCCTTATTACAAGGTATCATCAAGAATATGTTCGAACGAACATGAAGACCAAGGCCTTGTACATCATGATTCGTCGCATTGGATCTGTTACCTTCCTTACGAACTTAACCACCGCTGTTGGATTCGTGACCTTTACGAGTTCAGAGAAATTGGCACAGTTCGGGATTATTTCCAGTATCAACATCATGGTAGTGTTCATTCTATCCTTGTGTATCATCCCAATCATTGCTTCTTACTCGAAACCACCAAAACCTAGACATTTACAGCACTTGTATCGTGTTTATTCCAAAGGATTCATAGAGTATGTGATCATTATTGTTAGCAAATACCGTACTTGGGTATATGTGGCTTCTGTAGGACTTGTGGTGATTGGCATTTACGGAATGACCAAAATCATTGCGACGGGAAACATAACCGGTGACATTCCAAATGACGATCAAATTCTCATCGATTTAAAATTCATTGAGAAAAACTTTGGTGGATCGATTCCATTTGAAGTTACTGTTAATTATAAACAAAAGGCTCGTTTGTTTTCTCAAAAAACGTTAGAAAAGGTCGAAGAAATACAGCAAACATTTGCTCAAGACACCTTGTTTTCGAAAAGCCTCTCCTACGTAGACTTTTTGAAGTCCATCAACATGAGTTACCATGGAAACAACCCGGAATTTTACCGTTTAATTTCCAACCGAGATAAATTACGATTAAAACGTTATTTCGATAAATTCGATGTGAGTAGTTTGAATGGAGGAAATATTTCCTTGAAAAACCTCATCGATACCAACAAAACTACCCTGCGAATTCGCATGCAGATGCGTGAACTTGGATCGTACAAAGTATCAGATAAAGTTGATTTATTACGCGTCAAAGTTGATAGCATCTTAAATCCTGAGAAGAAAGATTTTGAACGTTTGTACACTAAATATGTCAAGGGGAATAAAAGCGCAGCTGATTCCTTGGTATACAATTATTCAAGCATTTACAACAATGTAACCGCATTGCTTTCGAAAGGAAACAACAATGTTCAGATGTCTTTCGATCTTGATCCAGAGAACCTTCGTCCATACTTGAGTAAACCAAACTTTAAAAAAGTGCTCCGCACAGCAATTGACCAGGAATATTATGTGTCCACGTTTACAGGAACGGCCGTAGTTGTCTCTGAAGGGACAAAATACTTGTTTGTGAACCTACTTCAAAGTTTGGTGTTTGCCATCATTTCCATTGCTATACTGATGGCATTTTTGTTCCGTTCGTTTAAGATTATTGTGGTTTCCATGATTCCAAATATTATTCCATTGCTATTTACAGCGGGAATTATGGGTTACTTCAAAATCCCATTGAAACCATCAACTATTTTGGTCTTTGGTATTGCTTTAGGAATCACCGTTGACAACGCTATCCTATTCTTAGCGAAGTACCGTCAAGAATTGCGTGCGCATTCCTGGGATGTGAAACATGCCATTTTACACTCTTTGAGAGAAACTGGACTCGGAATTTTCTACACATCTGTGATTTTATTCTTTGGATTTATCATGTTTGTCTTCTCCCAATTTGGCGGAACAAAAGGACTTGGTTTATTAGTTTCCATTACCATTTTAGTTGGGATGGTGACAAACTTAATCATCCTTCCTTCACTATTGTTGACCTTCGAACGCAATTCATTTGTGAAGTCATTTGAAGAGCCTTACTTCGATATCTACGATGAAGAAACAGACTACGACACAGACAAATTAGAAGTTGAAATCGAAGGAATACGTAAAGAAATTGAAGGATAAAAAAACTTCATGCCATAAAAAAGACAGCTTGTAGGCTGTCTTTTTTGTTTTCTATGAATGTGGGTTATTGATCAGTTAATTTTTTGACCATCGTCAAGATTGTAGCTAATGCGACCGTTTCTCCTGTTTCGTCGTAAACGTCCACTAAAAACTTCACGATTCCTTTCGGTATATCATCCTCACTGCGTTTTTCTTGATCGATTTTTTCTTTAACCGTGAAACGAACGCCAATGGTAGCACCTGGATAAACAGGCTTCGTGAAACGTGCTTCTTCTAATCCATAATTTAACAGGACTGGTCCTTTTTTCGGATCAACAAACAATCCAGCAGCTTTGGAAAGGATGAAGTATCCGTGAGCAACTCGACGTTCGAAAATCGTTCCTTCTAAAGACGTTGCATCCATGTGTGCATAGAAATTGTCTCCAGAAACGTTGGCAAAATTGACAATATCTGCATCCGTAACCGTGTGCTTGTGTGTAAATACTGTTTCTCCTATCACCAATTCCTCAAAGTGCTTTCTAAACACATGTGGATTTGCTTCGGGCATCTCTGCTCCTACTTGGAATTGCTCTGTGATTGCCGTTATTGTTGTTGGATGACCCTGAATGGCTGTTCGCTGTAAATAATGTAAAACACCTCGCTTTCCACCCATTTCTTCTCCGCCTCCAGCGCGACCTGGACCACCGTGTGTTAACAATGGCATCGGTGAACCATGTCCAGTGCTTTCCTTCGCACAATGTTCGTTTAGAACGAGAATACGCCCGTGCATACTTGCGGCACCAACTACATACGCTCGCGCTTCTTGATTATCTGGAGTAACGATGGAAGAGACCAATGATCCCTTACCCATTTTCGCTAATTCGATGGCATCATCTAAATCTTTATACGGCATAATCGTCGCAACTGGTCCAAAGGCCTCAATATCGTGACAAGCCGTTTGATGGAACGGATCATCATTTCTAAACAATATTGGAGAGAAAAACGCTTCTCTTTTTGCAGAATCTCCGATGATATCAAAATGATCCAAATCACCAAAGACGATGCGTTGCGATTTGCTTAATTCTTCCACGGATGATCGAACACGTTCCGCTTGTAATGTTGTTGCTAATGGACCCATTCTGACTCCTTCTTCCGATGGATTTCCGATTTTCGTGGAGGCTAAACGTGCCGAAATGGCTGATTGAACCTCATCGATTAACTCTTCCGGAACCATAATTCTTCGGACGGCAGTACATTTTTGTCCAGCTTTGATGGTGATTTCTTTGACCGTTTCTTTGATAAATAAATCGAACTCTACCGTTCCTGGTGTCGCTTTTTTACCTAAAACGGTTGCGTTCAAGGAGTCGGCTTCCAAGTTAAAAGAAACACTTTCTTGAGAAATGCGTGGTAATCCTTTCAATATTTTTCCTGTTGAAGCACTACCGGTAAACGTCACAATGTCTCTAGCATCTACATGATCTAAAATTCCACGACCTAATCCACAAATCAATTGAAGAGATCCCTCGGGAAGAATTTTCGATGCGATGATATCACGGACAACTACTTCTGTTAAATAACACGTGTATTCTGACGGTTTTACCAACGCGGGAACTCCCGCCATTAGATTCACTGCTATTTTTTCCAACATTCCCCAAACCGGGAAATTAAAGGCGTTGATATGAACGGCTACACCTTCTTTTGGCACCATAATGTGGTGTCCAATGAAGGTTCCGTTTTTGGAAAGTGGTGCAGCAGAACCGTCAACATAATAGGGTAAATCCGGGAATTGTTTTCTCAGAGATGCGTTGGCAAATAAGTTTCCGATTCCTCCTTCGATATCGATCCATGAATCTACTTTCGTTGCTCCTGTCCAAGAACTGACCTCATAATAACGGTCTTTACGTTCCATTAAGAATAGGGCTAGTGCTTTTAGCATTCGACCTCTTTCTTGAAAGGTCATTTTACGCAAAGCTCTTCCGCCCGTTCTTCGTCCATAATCCAAGACTTGCTCGTAATCAATTCCAGCGCTCGAAACTGATCCCAATTCTGCGTTTGTTACGGCGTGAAAAAGTTGTGTTTCCACTCCATCACCCGTTATCCAATTTCCAAGTATGTAATTTTGAAAAGTACTCATAAACGAATAGTTAGAAAGAAGTTATCCAACGGATGAGGTCATTCCCATTGGCATAAACCATTAAGGTTAATAATAAGACGATTCCAACCATTTGTGCGTATTCCAACACCTTTTGAGGAGCTTCTTTTCCGGTGATGATTTCATATAATAAGAAAACCACGTGTCCACCATCTAGTGCAGGAATTGGAAGGATGTTCATAAAAGCTAAAATGATTGATAAAAGGGCTGTCGATAACCAGAACGATTCCCAATCCCATACGGGTGGGAACATGTTTCCAATTGCTGCAAATCCACCGATTGACGTAGCTCCTTTTTTCGTAAAGACAAATTTAAATTGAGAAATATAGTCAGAGAGCGTATTTTTTCCGTAGCTCATTCCGATCGCGATGCTTTGACCTAGGCCATAATGTTTCGTTTGAATCGCATTCGAATCAATGAGGATTTTTCCACTTGTTTGAAATCCAATGGTTCCATCTTTTTTTACCTTCGTTTTTAATTCAAGGGTGTCATTTCCTCTTAAAACCGTTAGGTTTACTCGCTTCCCTTTCGCATCATAAAGTCCTTTGGAAAGTTCGTCGAAATACGTCACTTGTTGGTTTCCAACGCTAAGAATGACATCATCTTTTTTTAATCCAGCAGCTTTCGCTGGGGAATTTTTCACGACTTCACCAACGCTATGCCCGCTTGACCTTAATCCAAAAGCAGGTAAAGCCCCCACTTGAAATAATGTTCGGTCAATTTCTTTGGGTAAACGAATCGCTTCTTTTGATCCATCTGGATGAAGAACTGTTAAATTTCGTGCTCCACGGAACATGATTCCCTTATTCAATTCATCTAAATTCAGCACTTCTTTTCCTTCAATCGTTAGGACTTTGTCTCCTGAACTTAAGTGGTGTTTTTCTAAATATGGGTGGACACTTAATCCATGTTCCAAATTAACTGGTTTCAATTCCATCTGACCCCAAGTGAACACTACTCCAATATAAATCCCAAAACCTAAGACAAGGTTTACAGTAACTCCACCGACCATAATGATCAATCGTTGCCA
>CALQBB020000065.1 GCA_943328715.2 Polynucleobacter meluiroseus
ATATTTTTTGACATAAAATGCTTTTGTCATAAAACAAAAATAAACGCTGTTTGTTTTGACATCTAGAAAATGAAACTGTTTTTTGTCATGAAAATGAAAAACCTGTTGCTTACTGCGTTTACGTTTATTCTATCTCTCCACTATGTGAATTGCGCACATGCGCAGTCAACCTTTACGCCGAACTGTGATGCAAACGGCAATTGGATTTTATTTGCCAATTACGATGGCGGCAATCTGAACATCGTTGTCGATCAAAACATCCCCAACTTAAAAATTGGCATTTGTACCTATGAGCCGGTGAATGTTACCTTCAGTGGTCCGTTTGTGAATAGTGTAACTGAAGTCCTATACGCTGGATTCAACTCTGCACAAAACAATAATAACTGTGCTTTTCCCATCACGACATCGAGTTTTACGGGAATCAATCCGGCGATTCTCACGGTGAACGTTGCACCACCTGTGACGATCATTAGTCCACCGAATCCCAATTATTTTAACATTCCCAACGGATGGAACAACGGAATCATTTGCCTTTACAGTTGCAATGTAAATGCGAATCAAGGCGGATGTAATACCGTTGATCAAGTTTTAGCGTATTTTCAATCTCAATTTGGCGGTGTCCTACGCGGACTCAATGTTCAATACAACTGTTGGGATAGCACTACGCCATTGTCCATTAGTTCACAAGCTGGAAACTGCTGCGGTGCATGCGTGCCTGACAATGTTTCGATTAATCAAACCGTTTGCAACGACCAATTTCCATACATCTGGAACGGACTCACCATCACAGGTCCTGGAACCCAAAGTGTCACCTTAACCAATGCTGGAGGCTGCGATTCCTTGGTGACCTTGAATCTTGCTAGCAGTCCAAATCTCACTGGAATTGATGTCCAATCCGCATGTGATAGCTACACTTGGATTGATGGCGTCACCTACACGAGTTCCACAAACACACCACAATATACCCTTGTTGGGGGAAATGTAAACGGTTGTGATAGTACGGTCAATTTGAACTTAACGATTTATCCGCAAACAACCAATGTCATCAATGTTGAATCCTGTGGACCCTACATTGCCGGAAACGGACAGTTGTATTCAGAGAGCACGAGTTTATCGTATACCCTTCCAAATGTCAACGGTTGTGATAGTATCATCACGGTAAATCTAACGGTCCTGCCGGAACCAATCGCCGCGTTTACGAGCAATCCAGAATTGCTCGAATTTGGCATGACAGAAATTCAACTGCTTGACCAATCTTTGGGTCAAATCGACACATGGGAATGGGTGTTTACAACCGAGAATGGAACGACACAAACGAGTAACCTTCAAAATCCAATTTTCAATCTTTCGAATAGCCTGACGGGAAGCATCACCTTCGAATTAACCGTTAGCAATAACCTCGGTTGTTCAGATAATGTTTCCAGCACCCTGACAATTTTAGAGGATGCTGCTATTTACATTCCAAATACCTTTAGTCCAGATGGGGATGCGTTCAACAACACGTTTCAGGCAGTGGGGAAAAACATTTCATCAAAGGGATTTGAGCTAACTGTTTTCAATCGTTGGGGCGAAATCATCTTTACAAGCCAAGACCCGAACATTGGTTGGAATGGCTATGTTGCCGACAGAGGAGCCGCACCCGATGGCGTTTATTCGTATCAACTATCCTATCGTTTTTTGAATCAAGGCAAAAGCGAGGTTATTACTGGACACGTTCATTTGTTGCGTTGAATAAAATCAGAGCGTAGAACGAGTACGAGAGCGGAGTACGAGAGCGAGAACGGAGTACGAGAGCGAGAGCGAGAACGGAGTACGAGAGCGAGAACGGAGTTCTGTTTTTTCAATTTGAGATTAAAAATCACCTTTCAACTACCCCTGCATTACGTATGCTGCGTTTCTTTCCATAAAACACATAGTTTATGAGAAAGTTGACAGCCAAAAATTTGTTACAACTAAAGGTCATGTACATGATCATCATTTCCTGCTCCACCCAAGTGATTTCTGCCCAAATTATCAATTCCATTGTGTTAGATCAAAACAATGTCAGTTGTACGCTTTTCGATGAAGGAGGATTTTTTAATCAAGTTTCTGCGGGAATTGCTGGTTACGAAGTGCCAAAAGGTAGTGGTTTAAAGACTATTTTTTCAGGAAGTTATTGGGTTGGTGCTGAAGATCCACAAGGGAACTTTCACATTTCTGGAAATCGATACAATGTCGGAGGAAATCAATGTAGTTTTCATTCTGGTCCCATTGCAAATCCATCTTATTATGGCACGATTACTTACGACAACAAGTATCAAAATTCAGTGTGGAAAGTCAGTCAAGATGACATTGATTTTCATCAACAACATTATCAAAATACCGGATATGTTACCCCCAATTCAATTCTGAAATGGCCAGGAAATGGGGATGTTTCCATGGGTGTTGCACCTCAACTTGCTCCGTATGCCGACATCAATCAGAATGGAATTTACGAACCTACGTTGGGAGAATATCCCGATATCCGAGGGGATGAAGCGGTATACATAATCATGAATGACGAATCGTATTTTCCAGATGGAAATCAATTAAGAATTGAATTACATGCGATGTTTTATCAATTTAACACAGGTAATTACATCAATAATACGACCTTCATGAATGTGCAAGTGTTTAATCGAAGTCAGGTGAATTACTTGCATTATTACCAAGGGATTTATTTAGATTTCGACATTGGAAATTATGCAGACGATCACGTTGGTTGTTCGCCTGAAAAGCAACTTCTATTTGGATACAATGGAGATGATTTCGATGAGCCTGACGGTGGGGCTTATGGTTATGGCAATAATCCTCCTTGTCAAGGAATCGTCAGTTTATCGCATCCCTTGGAAAATGCAATCGTGTTTGATCAAGGTCAAGACGGTGGCATTTATACGGACACTTTATTTTGGTTGTTAATGCATAGTCAATGGGGCGATAGTAGCCAATGGATTAATCCAATCACAAACCTTCCCACCAATTTTACGTTCCCTGATAATCCAAACGATCCAACGGGATGGAGCGAAGAAGCTTTTAACAATATCCCAGCAGATCGCCGTGGTATGATCACCATTTACGAATCTGCTTTTCGACCAGGCACTAAAATTTGTTCGGACTATGCCTTCATTTATGACCGATCTGGCTCTCGCCTTCAAAATGTCCAAAACGTATGGAACATTGCCGGAAGTTTATTGGCTCTGTATCAATCAAGCGATCAATTTCCTTGTCAATCTAGTTCAACAAATGCCCTACTTGAACAAACGCAAGAAAAAGCTGATTTAGAAGTGTTCCCAAATCCTTCAAATGGGGAATTTACTGTGCGATGGATTGGAGATGGTGAGATGTTCATTGAACTTTTCAATGCGATGGGTCAACGCGTGTACGCACAGCAACTTGAAAACAGTTCTAGTATTGAAATAAATCATCTTCATCAAGGATTTTATTTACTAAAAGGATCGAACGATCAAGGCATCTACACAAAATCAGTGGTCATCGAATAGAGAACGTTCATTGTAGATATCTATTTTTCAATGAATTAAAAAATTTTACATAATCTTAATCAAAACGGTCAACTTATTTCGAGTGCTTTTGTGCATATTTGTTACATGAATATTATCAATAGAGAATTAAGCTGGTTATCGTTTAATGAACGTGTTTTACAAGAGTCCATGGACCCAACGGTTCCACTGACGGAACGCATGCGATTTTTAGGAATTTATTCCAATAACATGGATGAATTTTTCCGTGTACGCGTTGCCAACTTAAAACGACTTTCTGTTCTGAAAAAACAAAAAGTAGAGGGATTCAACGGAGATGCGGAGGAACTTTACAAAGAAATTCGCAAAGTGGTGATGAAGCAACAACTCAAATTTGAAGATGCATTTTCATTGATTCAAACTGAGTTTGAGAAAGATCAAATCTTCATGATCAACGAGCAAGAGGTCAACAAAGACCAACTGTTGATATTGAAGAATTACTACAACGAACACCTCAAACATGTTGTTTTCCCTATTATTCTAGATAAAAAAAATCCACTACCGAAATTGCGTGACTATGCGATTTACCTCGCTGTAAAAATCGTTGAGAAAAAAGAAAAAACACGCTTCGCCTTGATTCAAATTCCTGGTGAATATTCTCGTTTCTTTCAATTAAAAGGTGAAAATCGCATCGATTACATCTTGATTGACGACATCATTCGCTTGCAATTAAAAGAAATATTTTCCATTTTCGAGCCTGTCGAAATCTCTGCTTACACGTTTAAATTTACCCGTGATGCGGAATTAGATTTGGACGATGATTTGTCCCTTTCCTTCTTCGAGAAAATTGAAAAAAGCTTGAAACAACGTCGCAAAGGTGATCCAGTTCGCTTTGTCTATGACTCTAAAATGCCTAAAGATTTATTGAATTTCTTATTAAAATCACTGGACTTAACATTGGGGAATAACACCATTCCTGGTGGACGCTACCACAACTTTAAAGACTTCATGTCCTTCCCTGATTTCGGAATGGCAAAATACCGTTTCCAAGCACAACCGCCACAAGCACATCCTGCATTTTCGAAGGGAAAAAGTCACATCGATGTCGTTTTAGAAAAGGATGTTCTCCTGCATTTTCCTTATCAAAAATTTGATCACGTGGTGGACTTACTGCGCGAAGCAGCCTTAGATCCACGAGTAAAAGACATCAAAATCAACATTTACCGAGTTGCGAAAAATTCGGAAGTCATGAACGCCTTACTTGCATCTGTATTTAATGGAAAACAGGTAACAGTCATTTTCGAACTCCAAGCGCGTTTCGATGAAGAGAACAACCTTTGGTGGAGTAATCGTTTAAAAGAATTTGGCGCGAACGTCATCTACGGAGTCCCAAACTTGAAAGTCCATTCCAAATTGCTACAGATTAGAAGAGTCAAGGATGGAAAAGATCAATTCATCACCTACGTCGGAACAGGTAACTTCAATGAGAAAACAGCCACAATCTATTCAGATTTAGCCGTTCTTAGTTCAGAACGTGAGCTTTCACTTGAGGTGAGCAAAATTTTCAAACTCCTAGAAAACAATTTGGAACGTAATATTTTTAGAAATCTTTTGGTTTCGCCATTTAATACGAGAAGAAAATTATTCGCCCTCATCGATAAGGAAATTGCGCACGCAAAAGCCAAGAAACCGGCGAAAATCAAGATTAAAATCAACAACCTCACCGATGTTAAAATGATCGACAAACTTTACGCTGCTGGAAAAGCAGGGGTAAAAATTGAGTTGATTGTTCGCGGTATTTGCTGCTTAAAACCCGGCGTAAAAGGACTCAGCGAAAACATTACAGCCATCAGTCTGGTCGATCGATACTTGGAGCATGCACGCTTTTTTATCTTTGAAAACAACGGAGATCCCGTGCACATCATCACCAGTGCCGATTGGATGGAACGCAACCTAGATCAACGAATTGAAGTCGGAATGACGGTGAAAGATGCTGCTATCAAAGCGGAACTTGACCGAATTTTTGATTTCCAATGGCGCGGAAGCGTGAAAGCGCGTAACATCAGTGCGGACCTGAAAAACCGTTACAATGAGCGTAACTTGCCACCATTCCATGCACAACGAGAGTTGTATTTGAGTTACCTTGAAAAATAATCTCAGAAACTATTCACTGAGCACTGTTCACTGAGCACTGTTCACTGAACTAAAACAAATACTTCAGAACTGCTAATTTTTCAAAAACTGTCTTCTCATCTGATAGTCGAGGCGCGTTGAATAGGCGGTTTTTTCGTTCAAAATCTGCAAGAGTTTGTTGAACAATTTGCTCGGTTTGATCTTCGTAATTTACCTGAATACTTGCTCCTTGACTCAACCATAAATTGATTGTTCGATGATGCAATAAATTCAATCCATCGATCATCGTTGCGCCCATGTTTTTGGCTGCTACAGCATTGCAGTGTTGCTCGTATTGTCCTTTCATTGGAATCACCAGTAACTTCTTTTGCAAG
>CALQBB020000066.1 GCA_943328715.2 Polynucleobacter meluiroseus
GCGGTAAAGGTCAGTTAAGCGCCGCGATGGAATCCATAGAGGAACTCGGTATTTCGGATCAAGTCAGCGTTTTTGGACTAGCGAAACGAATGGAGGAATTATTTCGTCCAAACCATTCGAAGTCCATTGTTTTAGACCGGCGCTCGAAGGGACTGAAATTGGTTCAGCATATGAGGGATGAAGCCCATCGTTTCGGGATTACACATCATAGAAATAAGCGCAGTAAAAATTCGTTTCAAACAGAATTATCGGACATTAAAGGCATCGGCGAGAAAACTTGGACACTTCTACTTCAGGAATTCAAGTCTGTCGAGAAAATAAAAGCATGTTCCCAAGAAGAATTGGCAAAAAAAATAGGACAAGCAAAAGCGCTTGTCCTATTGAATTATTTTCAAGCGAAGTGATTACTTCACGATAAACGGTAATGTTTTTTGTCCATTTGAACTCACCATCACTAACTGATACATTCCAGCAGCAAGTTCTTGTGTATTCATCATGACTAAGTTTTTACCTTCTTTAGCTTTCACTAAGTGTTTTTGAATAACTTTCCCTGAAAGATCAATCATCGAAATCGTCAAGTCATCTGAATTCGGAAGATCAAACGAAACATTCAATTCATCATCCGCTGGATTAGGGAACATTTCTAAATGAGAAATGAAAGATTGCTCCACGATACCCGTAACGAGTTCGTTGGATGGGCTACCATTATACAAATTGATGTCGTCCAGATAAATGTTATTTCCTCCCTCGCCTTCAAAACGGAAAAGCACGCGGAATTTATCCGTAAAATAATTGCTCGTTACATTCGTCATGTGCACAGTAACCCAATCCGTTTGTGAAGTCGGTTTCCAAGATATCGTAGATGTCAAGGAAGAAAGTTGATTCCCTTGAATTGTTTTACGCTGAATCCAATCTGCCCCGCAATCACCAGAGATGAATACTTTTAAGTACTCATAGTTAGCAGTTAATACTTTGCGATACGCATAGCGGAAACTTAAGGTAACTGTTCCTGTTGAAGGCACCGTTGATAAATCAATTTGAGAAGAAGTCAACTCATCTATGTTTGCTGTACCTTGTCCAAAATTCATCAATTTAGCACTTTTGGCGCCTGAATAACCGGTTGTTGATTCGATGGTCCAAGCATTATTTGCAGAGGAAGAAAATACATCCCATTCTTGGATATTCGATAAACTTGAATAATTTTCAAATCCCTCCCAGAATGGAAGAGAAGCAGCTGTGTTCAATACATGAATAAAATTGTTTTTGATTTCGCTGTCCGACAATGTTCCATCGGAGGATGTTAATTGAACTGTGTAGAGTCCTGGAGTGTCGAAAACAATCGTTGGATTCTGACTTGTTGCTGAAGTACCGTTTGAGTAAGACCAGCCAGTTGCAGGAGTAACGGTCCATGTCCATGAATTTGCTACATTGTAAGAATCGTCTGAAAAAGCAATTTCATCACCATTACAAATCGTTGTTTTATCCGCAGTAAACTCCGCTTTACATAAATAAAGAACGCCATTTCCTCCAACTGCCGCGAGATTTGATGTTGACCATAAATTTGCGCGTCCAGTGTTTGTCGATTGCAATGCTGTTCGCATACGTGTTCGTTGACCTTGCGTAAACATTTTAGAACAATAAGAATAGTCCATGTAATTCTCAACGTTATCGCGCATGTCAAATCCCCAGTAAGCATTATCATTACTACAAGTATTTGAGTTCAACAAACAAGCGGTCACACCAATACATGTAGGGGTATCCTGGACTTGATCTCCATTTCCTGAGCAGCTTCCAGCCGTTCCAGGATTATTATTTGACCCCCAAGTATGGGACAGGTTTAACCAGTGGCCAACTTCGTGTGTTAACGTCCGACTTGTTCCAACAGAACTAGTTCCAATAGAACCAACATAATCGTGTAGTACCCAAATTCCATTTGTCATTTGACTTCCTGAGAAACCAGAAGGATTCGTAGTATATCCAGCCGCTCCACCAATTTCACCACAAATAAATACATTCATGTATTTATTTCCTGGCCATTGTCCTTGATATACATCATTTCCAGCAACGATTGCATCCACTTGGTTACCACCGTCACTTCCATCATAACTAATGGTATTGTACGTTCTCGTGATCCCTTTGAAACATGTTCCGTTTGGTGCCTTCGTAGCTAAAACAAATTCGATTTCTATATCCGCCGGCATACCAACAAAATCAGGATGAACAGTTGCCGTATCCGCATTTTGCTTTCTGTAGTCCCTGTTTAAAATAGCAAGGGCATCCATAATTTGTTCGTCCGAAATATTTTCAACTCCATTCATGTGAAGGACATGGAACACAACCGGAATTTTATAAATAGTCGCTTTTTCAGAGCCACCTTTTTTTGATAGTATTTCAAATTCTGCGTCATCCAATTCTTTGGCTTTCACATAGGCAGGATTCTTCATTAATTCCGCCTGTTTTTTATGCTGAATACAATATTCAATTGTTTCGCCTTGGCGCATGTTTCCCGGATCTGGAATGCGTTTTTGTTGAGAAAAAGCATTCATGGAAATGGTTAAAACAGATAAAAAAGATAGGAGTAGTTTTCTTTTGTTCATAGTGATATTGTTTTCTAGCATAATAGTTCAGCGTTAAAATTAATGAATTATTCATTATTTTACAATTATTTCATAAAGACAACACATCAAAAAGTACATTTGTTTCAGGGTGCTTGATATTTCACTAATTTTGTCCTTATGAAAGCAGTTAAAGCATGTGATACCTTATCGATTTCCACGAAAGTTGTATTGCCAAACGACACGAATACTTTGGGTAATTTATTCGGTGGACAATTATTGGCTTGGATGGATGTCATTGCCAGTGTTTCAGCACATCGTCATTGCAAACGCGTAGTTGTTACAGCATCGGTTAACAATGTTTCATTCCAGAAACCAATTAACCATGCTTCCATTGTTACCTTAGAAGCGAAAGTCTCTAGGGCATTTAATTCCTCTATGGAAATATTTGTCGACGTTTTCGTTGAGGACAATCTAACGGGAGCAAAAGAAAAATGCAACGAAGCCATTTATACATTTGTAGCTGTGGATCAAAATGGAGGTCCTATACAAGTGCCAGAACTAATCCCTGAAACGGCAGAAGAAATAGAACGATACGAAGGTGCGCTTCGACGCAAACAACTCAGTTTAATTTTGGCTGGAAAAATGAAGCCTTCGGAGGCGACGGAATTAAGAAAATTATTCTTGGAAGTCTAATCCATTAGAACGCTTGACGCAATGGCTTTTGCATCGTGCTTGGTCATGCAATGAAAGTGCTTTTTTGGACATTCTTGGAATCCAATTTTTGAACACGGACGACAGGCAAGTCCTTCAACTTGAAAGATTTTATCCGTTTTTGTCCCCTCGGGTCTGTAGGGACTCATCCCAAATTCCGGCGTTGTATTCCCCCAAATAGAAATGATTTGTGTGTCAAAACAAGCCGCAATATGCATCATTCCGGTATCATTTGTTAGTAAACTTTTCGCCTGAGAAACCACACTTGCGGATTCTAGAATTGTTAATTTACCACAGGTATTTACCAAGCTTTTAGAAGGGCATTTTTCGATCAACCAATCGCCGATTTCTCGGTCCATTTCCCCTCCTATGAGCACAATATTTCCATCGATTTCTTGAATAATTTCCGCCCATTTTTCCTTGGGAACTCGTTTCGTTTTAAATTGTGCACCGATCGCAATGGCAACAAACGGACCTTGTATATTCGGGAAGCGTTCCGGGATGATGACTCTGTCCGATAAAGGAACCGTAAAAGTGTTTCTGGTTTGGTCCACCGAATGAATGCCCAAGACCTTCAAAGTATCCAAATATCGGTCTACAATATGCATATTGGGCATGACCTTCAACTTCCATTTGGTAAAAAGCCATTTACGTATGTTCAACTTGTCGAAACGAGCAATTTTCGCCGAACTGCCAAAGGTTAATCTTCTCGTTCTTAAGTTATTGTGTAGATCGATGATGTAATCAAATTTTTCCTTTTTCACCTCATCCTTGAACGAAGAAAAGGAATCAGAAAGTAAATGAAATTGATCAATTCCCTCTGCTCCGAGCAGTAAGGTTTCAAAGCTTTTTTTACTCGCAAAGTGTATTTTTGCTTCTGGGAAGGACTTTCTTATCGCGTTCACAACCGGGAAAGTGAGGACGATATCACCGATAGAACTGAAGCGAATAAGAAGAATTTTCAAGGGTTTGTAGATTAAAGGTTCCTTCGAAAGTACAAAATTTACTTCGGACTTGTGTTTTGGAAAAGCACACGATTAGGATCCAATTGTGCTTCCAAACTCGTAAAAAATGCTGAACGTTCTGTTTTTTCTACGCAATCAATTGGAAAAGATAATTGAAGGTCCTGAATGTAATCAAAATACACTGTTTGTTGACTCACACTCACTTTTCGGAGTCCAGCAAGGTATATTAATATGATTTCGCGATCGCTCACCAATACCGCCTTAGAGGTAATTCCTACTCTAAAGTTATTTTTCACGTTTGCCAATAAAAAAATCATTGATTCCAAAGCGAAAAACACCAATACTGAGCTAATAAAAATTGCTTGATCTGTTACGTAGTAATAAGATAATGCGAGGAAAAACAGCACGATGGACTCGATAGAAGTATATAGAATCACGCGTTGTTTGCGTTCACGGCTGATGGTGCCATTCCATGCATATTTTGAAGTTTTTGCGGTCATAAAGACACCCATCCATCGACGAACAGAACGACGCAAACTGATGATGGCATAGACCATTCCAAGTCCTAAAAATACCTCAAAACGATACAATAAATTAGCACCTGTTGTATTCAGAAAATCAATGGGTAAATCGAAGCCAACAAAAACCGACAATAACATGGTTGGAAATGTGACCACCAATAATAAAACATTGATAAAACTATTCATTCGGGATTAATTTAAGTTTTTGCTTCAATTGTTGGATACGTTCTTGAGCATGTTTTACCTTTTTGTCAACATCTGCTTTCAAAGCATCCGCACCTTTTGATTTGGCAAAGAACCCTAGGTTGTTTTCCAATAACATGATTTCCTTTGTCAGTATATCAATTTGCTTACGGATTTCATTTTTCTCTCCTTGGAACAATCTAGCGCGGTCAGGGCTTGATTCTAAATTGTCCAATTTCGCTTTGAATAGGATGTTTTCTTTTTCCTGTCCTTCTAGTTTCAGCGCGGCATATTTATCATCTATAACTTTCTTGAAATTTTGATAAACGGAATTTTTATCCTTTATCGGAACTTGTCCAAGCTCATTAAACTTATTTTGGAAAGCTCTCAAGGCTGCGATTGCTGCTTGTTTATCACTTGGGACTTCCCAATTTTGAACTTCTGAAATCAACTCATTTTTTGCGGTAAGATTTAAAGTATTTGCCTCATCTTGACCTTTAAAGTGAGTTTCTTTGGCTTCGAAAAAGACATTACAAGCTCCACGGAACTCCGTCCACAATTTATTCTCAAAACGTTGTCCAGCGTTACCAGACTCTTTCCATCTTTTTTGAAGTTGGATTAATTTTTCAGAAGTGCTTTTCCACTCTTGAGAGTTACTCAATGCTTTCGCTTCCTCGATTAATTTTCGTTTTTTGTCCGCTACATCTTTAAACTTGCTTTCGATGTCTTTTGAGAACTCTTTCTTGGCTTGAAAGAATACATCACAATGCTTGCGGAATTCTTGGTAAACCAATTCGTTTTCTTTTCGAGAACCGAATCCAATTTTCTTCCAAGCTTCTTGTAATCCTAAAACATCTTTCGTTTTTTGTTCCCATTCTTTTGCAGAAGGCACGTTTACAAGTGTTTCATTGACAGCTATTAATTTCTCAATTAGCGCTTTTTTCGCATCGATATTTTCTTTGAGTACTACTCTTTGTTGCTCGTAATGCTCATTAAATTTCTCATATA
>CALQBB020000067.1 GCA_943328715.2 Polynucleobacter meluiroseus
ATTGGATTTGACTCATTAAATTCCTTACAAGAAGAAACCCTAGAAAAAAGTGTCACGTCTAAAAATGTGCTTATCCTTTCACAAACGGGTTCTGGTAAAACCTTTGCCTTTCTATTGCCCTTGTTTTTGAATTTAGATCCAGAAGCGAAGCACATTCAAGCCTTGGTTTTGGCTCCATCACGAGAGTTAGCTTTGCAGATTGAGGATGTTTGGCGTTCGATGAAAACCAATTTCAAAGTATTGAGTTGTTACGGTGGACATTCCATCTCGACAGAAAAGAAGAGTTTAACAGAGGCTCCTGCCCTATTAATTGGGACACCTGGAAGAATTTGTGATCACATTTCGCGAGGAACCATTGACTTATCGATGGTGGAACAGTTTGTTGTGGATGAATACGATAAATGCTTGGAATTCGGATTTGATGATCAAATGAGTTACATCAATGAAGAATTCCGCTGTTTAGAAAAAGTGACCTTGGTATCTGCTACGGAGCATAAAGAATTCCCTAATTACCTATCCTTTGATCAACCTGCGGTCATTAATCAGTTGCATTTATCCGAGGATCCAGACATCACCTTTTGGAAATTTCCTGTTCGCAATCAAACTAAATTTGAGCGATTGTTTGATTTACTCTGTTCCTTTCGAGGAGAGTTAAGCATCGTTTTCTGTAATTTCCGTGAAGCGACAGAAAGTGTGTGCACCTACTTAGCGGAAAACGGTTACGACGCCATCGTATATCACGGTGGAATGGAGCAGGACGAACGAGAGCGAGCGCTCATCAAATTCCGTAACGGAAGTTTTCACACCTTAATTTGCACCGACCTTGGATCCCGTGGACTAGATATTCCAGAGATTCAACACGTAGTTCATTTCCAATTTCCACAAAGCGAAGAAGCGTTTATTCATCGCAATGGTCGAACAGCCCGCATGAAAGCGAATGGATCCTCCTACTTATTCATGAATCCAGATGAACGCACACCAGATTATGTAAACGTTCCACGCGAAGAGTTCAAACTACCCAAGCAAATGGACGCTCCAGTTGAGAGTCCATGGATCACTTTGTACTTTAGTGGAGGAAAAAAAGACAAGATTAATAAAATCGATATTGTTGGATTCTTAGGTCAAAAAGGCGGTGTAGCCAAAGAAGAAATCGGACTCATCACCGTTCAGGATTTCAGTTCGTATGCTGCGGTAAAACGTCACAATGTACGCGATTTGTTGGCGAAGATTCGTCCAGAAAAAATCAAAGGAAAAAAATTAAAGATTGAGGTATCGAAGTAAATGATTTCTTTTGGCTTAATGTTTTAAAGAACAAAAAAAGAAGCTGACTTATTTACTAAATTCAATAGGAATATTTTGCGCTTCAAGTAGTTCTAATATTTCTTTTTTGTTGTGTTTTGACACAAAATACCACGAAAATGTTTGAAGTTTAGGAACATACCCACTTGGATGAATAAACGTACATTGATCGCCACTCCACTCAGACCTAGAAACGAACATCGTGTAGAATGTATTGTTTGAAATCCTTACAAATTGTATATTTTCATAATGAATCTTTGCTTGTACTTTCTCACCACCTTGAATTGGTAAATTTTTAAAAAGAAGACACTCATCTAAAAAAGTAACGGTTTGAAACTGTCTTCTCGCTTTATCCAGGTGTGAAATCGCATGGAAAAAACTCCATGGAACTAAGAAACTCGAAATACCTATTCCAATAATCAATGTGGATAATTGACCGTAAATCAAAAGATAAATTCCAACTACACAACACAGAACGATGGCTGCAAACAAGGCAAGCCTTTTATAAAAATGCTGATAGCTAACGTTCAACTTTCTATTCATACATTAATTTTTAACTCATACTGCAGACTCACCAACCTCTTAATTTCTAGACAATAAAAATGACAGCAACTTCTAACTAGAAAAAAATGAAAAACGATTCAAAACGATAACACAATGCTCCTTTCACCGCTCGTAACCTAGTATTTCTAATGTTTTGCTGTTTTTGACAACTATTTACTAGTTTTTATTGATGCAAATATACGAATAATGACATATTCGTCATTATAATTCACCTTACATTTTTGTGCATTTGTAAAGTGAGTTCCCAGCAACTAAAAAATCAAGAATTAATCAATCAAATCGTTTCATTTCTGAAACTGTTAAGGGAAGAGAATGGCTTAACGCAAGAGGATGTTTACAACGATACAGGAATACATATTGCACGAATAGAAACAAGAAGAGTCAATATTTCTATCAGTACATTAGCCGCTTTGTCCAAGTATTTCAATCTGACACTTGAAGATTTTTTCAAGCGCATAAATCAGTAAGTCAAGGGAAACAAAAGATGTGAAACATGTTTTCTGACATGTCCAGAAAAAATCAAAGGAAAAAGTTTAGGATTGCGTTATCGAAATAACATTGAAAAGAGTTTTGACTTCATGCCATCCTACATCGCTAAAAGAGCAAGAATAATCAAGCTAAGGTGAACGGCGCATAGTAGAACAGCCGTAAATACATGTGATTTTCCCATTTTATCTGAAATGAAATGATGTAAATGATTTCGGTCAGCCTGAAAAATTGGTTTACCATTAGCCATTCGCAAGAAGATTACTCGGAAGATATCGAAAATCGGTAGGCTAAATAAGGCAGCAAATACATACGTTAATTGGTTTCCAGAAAGTTGTTCCATGGCAGGATCACAGCAAGAAGACGCCATGAGTTGCAAAGCAAAACAGCACATTAAAAATCCCATAAACAAAGAGCCACAGTCCCCCATAAAGATCTTGAACTTCCTGGAAAAATTGAAAAACAAGAAGGCCATTAATGACCCAATGATCACCAAACTTAAAATAGAAAAATGATGATGATTGGAACGAAAGAAAATAATGGCCATCACAGAGAAAAAATTGATGGAAACCAAAGCAGCCAGACCATCGATGCCATCCATTAAATTAACCGCATTAATTAGGACTAAGAAAAAACAAAACACGAGAACGTTAAACAAATCGGCAGAGATGAATTCAAAGATGGTATGAAGTCGAAAACGCTCGATGGCATCATGATAAAAATAAACCATTCCTAGTAGTGCTAGCATTTGAGAAAGCAGTTTTAAAATAGGTTTAACGGAACGCAGGTCATCATACAAACCAACAACAAACAAAAAAGTAGCACCAAAAAGCATGAAGTACAATAGCCAAGGATCAAAATCGTTATTTGCATACGTTACATAAACAGTGAATGCCGTAAAAAAAACAATTCCTCCAATACGCGGCACAAGCAAGACATGTGAACTTCGCTTATTCGGAATGTCGTATAACTGATTTCGTTGGGCAAATAAAAGGAGGATCGGCATCACCAGCACAGACCCCACTAAGCTTATGGAGAAAGAAAACATAAGGTATATATGACTTTCCGATAACATCATTTAACTTTTTCCCTTTAATTTGATTCCTTTGGATTTCAACAAATCAAGTATTTCTTGTCTCTTCCGCTTATTCATACTTAGAGAAAACACTTGTAATTTCGGTACAAATCCACTGGGTGTGATAAATTCGCATTGCGCACCTTCCCATTCGTATCGACGAACAAATAAAATATGAATGCTTGTCATTTTAATTTGGATACTTTCAATATTCTTGAAATCTATCTGCGCATTTGCTGCTGTTCCTCCTTGAATTGGAAGGTGTGCAAAAAGCAGATGATCTTTTTCGATACTTAAAAGTTGAAATTGTTTTTTCGATTTATCCCATTCGCTCAAAGCAGAAAAGAAACTCCACGGTAAAATAAAGCTGGCCAAACCGACCTCAATAAATAAACTTGGCGAATCTCGTTGATAAGACACATACAAACTAAAAATGAATCCTACACTCGCTGAAACGAAAAGGAATAACCTAAAATAAAAAATAGTTCTACTGACTTTTAACACATTGTTCATACCAAAGAAAAAAGGGTAATTGAAAAAAATGAGTTTATTTCAATGACGTTGACAAAAGTGTGGAATAAAAAGAAACAAGAAAAATACTTACAGTCTTTACAAGAAAAAGTCAAGTATTTTGAGTCATTTTTATAAAATATGAAACATATTTTTTATGTTTCATAATCTGTATCTTTTAATCATTTTATTATATTTGACTATGATTACAGACCTTTTAAACCTACTTATTGGATTTAGTTTAATTCTCATTTCATTTTCAATTATTTTAAACTATTTTAAATTTAGTAAAATCAATTTTTTCTTTTTTTTATTAATTTTTCTTGCTGGAATAGCACGATTTCAATTTGGATTAGTATCACTTGGATTTATTCATGAAAGCAAACCGGTTATTTTAAGGGTTTTTATTTTTCTATTTATCTTTCCACCAACGTATTTTCTTTGTTTAAAATCATTTATTTATGGCAAAGCGCGTTGGAAAATAATCATTAAGCATTATTTATTTTTTTTATTGATTGTTCTAGCACGACTTTCCTTTGGGGAGATCGACCTTAAACTAATTGGCGCGCTATTTCTAACATACACCGCGTTTTATTACTTTTTACTGACAAAAATCTCTTTGACTTATTTAAGGCAGCATCAATCCATTTACACGAAACAGCAACTATTTAAAGTGAAACAGTTGATTGTGTGGATTTTTGCATTGTCCATCAATAATTTCATTTTCAGTACCTATTTTATTTTCTTTAGTGACTCCAACAAGCACGACGCAATACAAGGGATGTTTCACAGCACCATCATTGTATGGATATTATTCGTGACTTATTTATTCTTCAACCCTTCCATCCTTTTTAATGAGGTATTCAATAAGAAAGATCCCAAGAGAGATTTCCTGAAAGAATTTAGCATTTGGAATTCTAAACCCTTGCAAAAATTAGACACGCGAGATGCAGCTATTGAATTAATTATTCGAAAAAACGTAGAGAAACTCATTGAAGATTTAAGGAATCTGAAACCAGAGTTAATCATTCAATCCAATAGCACGAACTTGATTCATGAAATGGCGCTTCACTTAAACCATCCCAAAAGCCACCTGAAATTTGCGATGAAGTACCATTCAAGGTTCTCTCAAAGTGACTACCTAAACCTCATGAGGGTTATTTATGCATTGACTCTGTTAAATAACGGATATCTTGAAAATTACACCATCGAAACTCTTGGGGAAAAATGCCACTTTAACTCACGAACATCCTTCTACCGACACTTTAAAAAGCACATGGGAGTTTCTCCTGCCAAATACAAAACACTGATTGAATAAGTGAGTTCTACTTATAGTTTGACTTTTTGCTTTGGTCGCGCACAAATCTTGCGTTGTAGGTATTGTGACAAAACTGCCGAACCCGCACCTACGATTGCCCCTGCGAGCACATCGCTCGGATAATGAACTCCTAGGTGCATACGCGAATATCCGGCAGCACAAGCGTACACATACGATGGGACAACCACGTACCATTTTGGAAAAGCCATGCTCAAAGAAGTCGCTAACGTAAACGCAGTGGAAGTATGTCCGGATGGAAAAGAATAGGACCCAGCATCTGCCTGTTTATCCAAAAATGGATACGTCACAAACGGACGATCACGCTTAAACGCTAATTTCAAAGCTGTCGTCGTGAAGGCATTCACGCAAAAGGCTTCCACCATGAAGATCCCTTTGCTTTTCAAACTGCTGTCCTTTTGAATGATTCCAATACCCAAGAAAGCAATGGGCGCTCCAATACTCATTGGACTCACACTATTCGTAATGAACTTGAAACTTGGATCCAAGGATTTATTTCGTTCTAAATTGATTTCCTTCAATAGATCGATGTCCCAGTTTTGGGCTGAAACAAGAGTGGGGAAAAGAATAAAGAAACTGAAAAGTATCTTGAGGCAATTGTTAAACATCA
>CALQBB020000068.1 GCA_943328715.2 Polynucleobacter meluiroseus
AAACGCTATAAAAATCAAGTGTATAAATTCATTTACTTGAAAGTTAAAGATGTCGATTTGGCAAATGATATTTTTCAAGAATCCTTTATTAAGGTTGTTCAAAACATCAAAGCAGGTAAATACAATGAGGAAGGTAAATTTCTTCCTTGGGCAACACGTATAGCGCAAAACTTGGTGATTGATTACTACCGTAAGCACAGAAAGGTTCAAATATTCTCAGAGCGAAATACCTTTAATGAGGATTTTGGAATTTTCCAACGCATTGCTTGTGATGATAAAAATTACTTGCAAAAGAAATCGACAGAGGAGTTGCAGGAGCAACTGGTGCAATTAATGCAACACCTGCCAAAAGTTCAGCGTGAAATCGTTGAATTGCGCATATTTAACGATTTATCTTTCAAAGAAATCGCTGAATCCGAAAAGATTAGCATCAACACAGCTCTTGGACGCATGCGTTACGCCTTAATGAATCTACGTAAGCTATTGGAGGAAAACGAAATAGTTACGCATTTCGCCTAGACAATTTTCAATTCTTTTTCGAGTATCAGCCGGACTTTTCATTCCATTTTGGCTATCTTTGTTCCCTAATATTACTGGATTACTATGTTTGAAAATTTAACGGATAAGTTTGAGCGCGCGTTTAAAGTCTTAAAGGGACAAGGACAAATTACAGAGATTAATGTTGCAGAAACGCTAAAGGAGGTTCGCCGCGCATTACTAGACGCCGATGTGAACTTTAATACGGCGAAACAATTCACCAATACAGTTAAAGAAAAAGCCCTTGGACGCGATGTATTAAATGCCGTCTCCCCAGGTCAATTAATGATTAAAATCTGCCACGAAGAATTGGTGGAATTAATGGGTGGAAATGAATCAGAGATTAACCTGAAAGGTAATCCCTCCGTTATTTTAATGTCCGGATTACAAGGTTCTGGTAAAACGACCTTCTCTGGAAAATTAGGTTCGTACCTCAAAAATAAAAAAGGAAAAAATGTGCTTTTAGTGGCGTGTGACGTGTATCGTCCTGCAGCCATTGATCAATTACATGTCCTTGGAGAACAATTAGGAATTGAAGTTTTCTCCAATCGTGAAGAAAAGAATCCAGTTGCCATTTCTCAAGCAGCCATTCTATATGCAAAAAGCAAATCGTTCAATGTGGTCATCATCGATACTGCTGGACGTTTGGCTGTCGATGAGCAGATGATGAATGAAATTGCCCAAGTCAAAGAAGCTGTTCAGCCAAACGAAACGTTGTTTGTGGTGGATTCCATGACCGGACAAGATGCAGTAAACACAGCGAAAGCATTTAATGACCGCATTAATTTCGATGGGGTTGTTTTAACAAAATTAGATGGTGATACGCGCGGTGGTGCGGCATTATCGATTAAAGAAATTGTCAATAAACCGATTAAATTCGTCGGGACAGGTGAGAAAATGGATGCGCTCGACATCTTTTATCCATCTCGTATGGCAGACCGTATTCTTGGAATGGGGGATGTTGTTTCCTTGGTAGAACGCGCTCAAGAGCAATTCGACGAAGAGGAAGCAAGAAAGTTGCAGAAGAAAATCATGAAGGATCAGTTCGACTTCAATGATTTCTTGGCACAATTGCAACAAATTAAAAAAATGGGGAATGTCAAAGACCTCATGGGAATGATTCCTGGAATGGGGAAAGCCATGAAGGATGTAGATGTTCCTGACGACGCGTTCAAAGGTGTCGAAGCAATTATCTTGTCCATGACACCAAAAGAAAGAGCGAATCCCGCTTTACTGAATAATCCAAGAAAAGCACGCATCGCGAAAGGAAGCGGAACAAGCTTGCAGGATGTCAACAAACTGATGAAACAGTTTGAGGATATGCGTAAAATGATGAAAATGATGAGCAATCCGCGCAACATGATGGGGATGATGAATAAAATGAAAGGTATGGGCGGAATGCCTGGCATGTAATATGGAGGAATTTGATCTATATCCACAAAAACCGTTGATTGAGAAAGTAAAAATCGAGAGCAACTGGGGATTGACATTTTTTTCATTAGTACTTTTTGTTGGGACCTTCCTTTTCCTATTTAAGGACCAAATACGCTTCGTTTTATTTCTTATTTTGGTCTTGTTTATCCATGAGATGGGCCATTTTGTATTCATGAAATTATTCAAATACGAGAATGTCCGCATGTTATTTATTCCATTAATGGGCGCTTTTGTTCAGGGGAGCAAGGAAAAGTATTCGCAAAAAGAAAGTTTTTATGTGATATCAGCCGGACCTTTTCCAGGAATTTGGATTGGTTCAGCATTATTGGTGTTTGCATCGATTTATCAACAGGAATGGATGTTGGAGCTCAGTTTTCTTTTCTTGTTTCTAAACGTCATTAATTTATTTCCGATCGATCCGTTGGATGGTGGACAATTATTCAAGTTATACGTCAACAAGAAACGCGATCTCTTTCTCATGCTGTTTGCTTTGTTTTCGTCCATGCTCATGATTTTTGTAGGGTGGATGATTGACAGCTACATCATTTTAGCTTTTGGGTTTTTAATGGGATTCAAAGTACGCGGATTTCAGCGCAATCATCATTTGAGAAAGATTTTGGACGAAAAACAAATTCCATACGAATCGACGTATGATGATTTGAGTAATGAACACTATGCCAAAATAAAAGAAGTACTGATTGAGGAGACTCCTGCATTAAAGAAATTTTTAAGCATTAGTGAAGATAATAACGATGAATTCCTCGCTTCACACGTGAATTCAGCACTCTTAGCTCCTGTGTCAAAGGATGCTGGAAAAGCAATGAAAATCACGATTATTTGTCTTTGGTTACTTTCTCTGACTTTCCCCGTCTATCTACTAGCAAGCGATGTACTCGATTTTAGCTGGTACTTTGAAAAATACTGATCATGTTATTGAAAAACCTAATTTTCGGTCTAATCTTCTTCTCATCATTCTCTGTTTGGAGTCAATGTGAGCAAGTATTTGTTTCGGGAAAAGTAGTAGATACCATGAACAGAGATATGTTCTACAATTTAATGGTGATCAATAAATCCACTGGAAGAGGAGTTTTTGGTCAACCGAATGGATATTTTTCTGTTTACGTGAATCCAGGAGATAAAATTGCACTTTCAACAAAGGGATATCCCGTTTACGAATTTATCGCTTCTGCGGATGGCGATTGTCAAAATCATATTCTTGCCTACATCGAACGAATTCCGCAGGAAGTGGATCAAGTGGTCGTTCGTCCCTTGAAGTCATTAGAACAAATTAAAGAGGAACGTCAAGCTTTATCTCAACGTGAAACGCGTTTGGTAACCGGAGTCAATGTGCTTGAAAGTCCAATTACTGCCTTGTACCAAGCTTTTTCGAAGAAAGAACAGAACAAGCGATGGATTTCAGAACAGCAATACAAAGATGATCAACGTCGCGTTGTGAAGGAGTTGCTTCGTTTGTACGTGGCTTTCGACATCATCGATCTCCCAGAAGCAACGTTCGACGATTTCATTACCTTCTTAAACATCGACGAGAATTTCATTAAAACGGCTTCAGAGATGGAACTCGTATTGTTTATCAAGGACAAATACGATCATTTTAACCGTTTGAAGCGCTGATTTATTGTAGTCGCTTCGTCGGTTCCCAAATACTTGATTTAATCCCCCCGAGGAATTTAAAAAAACCAAGGAACAAAGCTATGTTCATGGAGGTGAAGTGCACGATGTAACGCAGCCATTTGAAATGAATGCCAATTTTTTTTCCAAGATAATCTGGAATATACAATCCCAATGGAAGGATAAAGAATGCGTTCATGATTGCGTAAACGATGTGGTCACGACTCAAAATGCTAGACCCGACCAAAATAAACAACATGAAAAATGGTAAAATCCAGCGTAGGAATTTGTGGGAGAAAAATGCATAGGAAATTCCATCAAATCGCAATAACATTGGCCAAAACCGACTGAGGTTTTGGAAGTTTCCCGCTGAAATGCGGATTTTTCGTTTGAATTCGATCCATGATTCATTGGAAACATCTTCAAAAACACGCGCGTTCTGTTCATTAATGCATTGATAGCCTTTTTGCAGGATGAGCATGTTTAAGTAAAAGTCGTCCACTAAAAAATGTGTTGGGATTGGTTCGAAGCATGCTTTTCGAAAGGCAAAGCAACCGCCAAAAGGACCCATCATGGCTCCCCAAATTTTTCCTTCCGCAAACTTTGTTTGAACTTCATTGGAAATGTAGCCATTTTCCGCTTGGGAAATACCGGTCTCTTTAATTCCGAAATGCTCCATGTGGCTATCCACAAGTCCGATTTTAGGGTTTTTAAAGTGCTTTACTAATTCGCTTAAGGTGTTTGTGTCAAATAATACGTTGGCGTCCGTCATGACAATGATTTCATGTGACGCTTCCTTGGTAAGTTTATTCACAATATTGATTTTTCCTTGTCTTTCTGAAAATTCAAAAAGCTTCATGTTTGGAAACTTATCCTGATAGGATTGAATAATAGCACAGGTATCATCTTGGCAATTATCCGCACCAATCAACAATTCAATGCGGTCAAAAGGGAAGTTTGTTTTTAACAAAGTCTCCAATTTTTGGCCGATTACTTTTGCTTCATTGTGGGCTGGAATAATGATCGTAATAGGAGGGAGTTCATCTTGATAAATAAGCAAATTGGTTTTTCGGTATTTAGCAAAGTACTGAACCAATTTAGGGTAAATCACGTAGCTGTGAAGAATCAATCCGATGCCGAGCCATAAAGTGATTTCAATGAATACCATGTATGATGAATGCTTAAGTTACAATATTAAACATTATTTACTGATTGTTTTTTAAAAATCAAACGGAGGGTATTAATTGTTGTTCTAGAATTTCATAGACTAATTCCGATGAGAAATGCGCTTGAATATACTGTTTCCCGAGTTCTCCCCTTTGGATAGCGTTTTCCTTGTTGGTTAATAAGCTTTGAATGTCTGAAATGAACGATTCTTTGTTTTTATGAACAGGTATTATGGATTCAATCGAAAGTCCTTCAGCTGCCTTTGTTGTGAGGACACACGGTGCTCCAATACTCATCGCCTCCAATATTTTCATTTTTATTCCTGAACCCGATTGAAGTCCGGCGACGAAAAGTCCATTCTCTGCGATAAATTCAAGTGGATCCTGCACGAAGCCATGAATAATCACGTTTTTTCTTCGGTATTCTGCGGGAATATCGGTGCTTTTTCTCCCTGCTATATGAAACTCAAGTGCCGGATTATCCTTCAGTAAAACGGGGAAAACTGCATCAATAAACCATTTGACAGCTTCAAGATTCGGCTCCCAGTCAAAGGCACCCAAAAAACACAGTCGATTTTTAGTCCAAACAATCTCTTTGCTGTTTTTTGGCATGGAGGAAGGTAGATAGTGAACCTTCGTTTTGGTAGCTTGTTCAATGAATTCGGTATCACCTTGAGAAATAGGAAGGATGACATTCACTTGATCCCAAAGCATTCTTTCTTCTTTTTCCAATGATTTTGCCAGCTGGTTGACATACCAAGCTTTCAATGGATTCCGCTCGTTTTTTGCCAAATCCTCCCAAATTCGAAATTCTAAGTTGTGCGAACGGTAACAGATTTTACCTTTAAATACCTTTCGGATAATCGGTGTGTAAATGGCGGCGTATAAACTTTCAAAAATTACTACGTCGTAGTTGTTTGCAGTTAATTTCTCTAAAAGCAGTTCTGCAACGTGTGGTTGAAAGAAGCGCTTTGTATGATATGATTTCTTTGTGAGCAAAGAGAAAAACGCTGGAATAAATTTAATCCTAGTATCGATTGGAATGCCTTGAAAGAAAACATTGGGAAGGCTTAACTGCTCATAAGCGGAA
>CALQBB020000069.1 GCA_943328715.2 Polynucleobacter meluiroseus
CCACAAGGTTAAATTGAGACACAACGGTTGTGTCCTTCAGTTTTTCCGGTGAAGTCTGTTGACTTGAAGCTTTGAGTACTTTTGGAGCTGCCTTTTTGGAAGGATCCACATCCGCACATGAGCACAGTAAAACAATGAAGGCTTGACCAAAAATGATCGTTCTCATGCCAAGATCGACTGTGTTTCGGTAGTAATTCGTTGACGAAGTCCCTCAGAAACTGGATGCAATGGCAAGCGCATTTTTTCCAACATGATGTTTTGCACATTTAAGGAAACTTTCACTCCACCTGGATTTCCTTCTTCGAAGAACATCTTGGTGATATTAAACAAGTCATAATGTTCTTTACGTGCCGTATCTAAGTCCCCCGTCATGGAAGCATGTACCATAGTCGAGAATTTCTTCGGAAACGCATTTGCGACAACCGAAATCACGCCATCTGCTCCAGCGGCAATTAAAGGCATCGTTAAATTGTCATCACCAGAAAGCACTCCAAAGTCAGGGCGTCTCAATCGGATGATTTCCATGATCTGTTCCATGTTTCCTGAAGCTTCTTTTACCGCAACGATGTTTGGAATTTCGCTCAATGCCAACGTTGTTTCAGGAGTCATGTTCGAACCAGTTCTGCCCGGTACATTGTAAAGAATAATCGGTAATTCTGTATAGGAAGCCACCATCTTGAAATGTTCGATAATTCCTTTTTGAATCGGTTTGTTGTAATAAGGAGAAACAGATAGTATTCCATCCACACCTTTCGGGAGTTTCGCGAAAATTCCTTCTAAAGCACGTGTATTGTTTCCTCCGACACCGTAAACGATTGGCAATTGACCCTTGTTTTCGTCGATGACTGTTTGTAGGACCTCCATTTTCTCCTCTTGCGTCAAGACTGGAGATTCGCCTGTTGTTCCTTGAACGACTAAAAAATCTGTTCCTTCATCGATTTGCATGCGTACCAAACGACGCAAGGCATCAAAATCAATTTGTTCATTTTCTAAAAAGGGGGTTACCAAGGCAACACCTGCTCCTGTGAATGGATTATTCATTTGTAGATATTTTTTTAAGCGTTTTAATGACAAAATCAAGCATTTCCGATGGAACTTCCGATCCAGCGTTCAACTGCAAATCAAAAGATGCATCTTGTTCATTCACAATAATTTTACGTTTGACCGCAGCATCTTTTACATATGGGAAGATTTTGGCTTCGGTATGTCCGAACCAAATCATGATATCGTAAGCTCGTTGTAATTCTGTTTCCAATTGGACATCCTTCAATTTACTCCAGAAATTGAAATCCAATGGTGAATTATAATAAATCAAAAAATGAGGAGGCAAGGTGTTTTTATCCACCTCTTTTGGGACATTCACCACAATAATGAGTCGGTCAACATTACTCGAATTGAGCATGCTGTCCAACGATTTTCTAAAATCTTTTAGTTGCTCCTCGTTTTCGTAATTGAACGCGACAAGCAAAGACTTAGCTGATTCCCAAATATTTTTACTGTTCACTAACTTATCAATTTAATAAATTCATCTTCGCTAATAATGACCACACCTAAATTAGTGGCGGTTTTTAGCTTTGCAGGACCCATATTTGCACCAGCGATGAGAAAATCTGTTTTGCTAGAAACAGAAGATCCGACTTTACCGCCGTTGCGTTCAATTAATTCTTTTATTTCATCCCTTGAAAAGGTCTCAAAGGTTCCTGAAACTACTAATACTTTTCCGATGAGAACGGCCGATGCTTGTTCCTTTTTGATGGTTTCAAAAGAGAGTCCAATTTCTTTTAAGCGATCAATTAAGGCTAAATTAGCTGAATCTTGGAAATAGTGCTGTACTGAAATGGCAATTTTTTCACCAATTTCTTCTACATCGATTAATTCGTCAAAATTCGCTAGTTTCAAGGCATCCATGTTTCCAAAAGCATGCGCTAATTTTTTAGCAACTGTTTCACCAACAAAACGAATGCCTAATCCGAAAAGGACGCGTTCAAACGAAATTTGCTTAGAAGCCTCCACTCCTTTCAATAAATTATTCGCGGACTTCTCTCCCATGCGGTCTAGTTCCAGCAATTGATCGAAAGTTAAGTGGTATAATCCACTAATGTCCTTGATTAAACCTTTATCGAATAACACTTCTATGGTCTCCTCCCCTAATCCATCAATGTTCATTGCTTTTCTACTAATGAAATGGGCGATTTTGCCTTTCACTTGCGGAGGACAAGCCGTTTCATTCGGACAGTAGTGTTGCGCTTCTCCTTCCTTTCGAATGAGTTCTGTTTGACATTCGGGACACGTTTCGATGAAGTGAATTCGTTCCAGTGACGTTCGTTGACTCACATTAACGCCAACAATTTTCGGAATGATTTCTCCTCCTTTTTCCACTTGAACCACATCACCCAAATGCAAATCCAATTTCTCTATTTGATCCGCGTTGTGCAAGGATGCTCTTTTCACGGTTGTACCACCCAATTGAACGGGTTTTAAGTTCGCTACTGGAGTAATTGCTCCCGTTCGTCCAACCTGATAAGTCACTGCTTCTAAAAGCGTTTCAACTTGATTTGTTTTAAACTTATAAGCGATTGCCCAACGAGGAGACTTTGCTGTGAATCCCAGTTTTCGCTGTTGATCGTACGAATTTACTTTGATGACAATCCCGTCGATATCAAAAGGCAAGTTATTTCGTTCTTCGTTCCAAAAATGGATAAAATCCATGATTCCTTGGATGCTATTCGTTTTCTCAATGAAGCGGTTTTCTGGAGGTGGGATGCGGAATCCCCATTCTTTTGCTTTTAACACGGACTCAAAATGTCCAGTTTGCAGGTCATTTAATCCGTAAAGTCCGTAGAGGTAACAATCCAATTTGCGTTCAGAAACCACTTTAGAATCCAAGGATTTCAAGGTTCCAGAAGCCGTGTTTCTCGGATTGGCATACAATGCTTCACCAGCCTCCTCGCGCTCTTGGTTGAGCAAAGCAAATTGTTCGTGCGGCATAAAAATCTCTCCACGAATCTCAAAGTCAAGTGGAAAATCTCCTTGTAATTGCAAAGGAACGGTTCTAATTGTTCTAACGTTGGTTGTGACCAATTCTCCTTTTTCGCCGTCACCTCGAGTAACTGCAGCCGTTAATTGTCCGTTTTCGTATCGGATTCCAATGGCTACACCGTCATATTTAAGTTCACAAACGTATTCAATCTCCTCGTTGATTGATTTTTTAATGCGGTTTTCCCAATCCATGATTTCCTCTTCGGAATAGGTATTGGATAAAGACAACATTGGATAACGATGAGCTACCGCTTGAAATTTCTTGGTTAAATCACCACCGACACGTTTGGTGGGACTATTTACCGAAGTGAACTCTGGGAATTCTTTTTCTAACTTTTCTAGGCTTTTGAGTAATTGATCGAAATCATAGTCAGAGATTTCAGGGGAATTTTGGACATAATACAAATGATTGTGGTGATTTAACACCTTCATTAGTTGTTCAATTTCCGCTTTGGCCTGAATCGCATTCATAGGTTAAAGTTACACTTTTTGCGCTTTCAACATACGAGATTTGCCTTGTAAATCTTTTCGGATTTCAATTTTCTCAAATTCAAATAATTGGAGGTATTCTTTGACTTCCTCCCCATATAATTCATGAAGTTCAAAAAACAAAAAGCCACCTTTGACTAATGCTTGTTCTGCGAATTTGATGAGTTCCTTGTAAAAAATAATGGGATCTTGATCATCTACAAACAGGGCCATCGACGGCTCGTGTTCGAGCACATGTGCGGACATCGTGCTTTTTTCTTGTTCTGGAATGTATGGTGGATTTGAAACGATGATATCATATTCATTTGCTTCAGAAAGAAAACGCTCACTAAAATGTAACGCATCCTCGTGAATCAATTCCAAATCTAAGTTCAGCTTTTTAGCATTTTCCGCACTTAAGTCCAATGCGTCTTTGGAATAATCCAATGCTTGCACACTGGTATTCGGGTAAGCCGCTTTTAATGCGAGTGCAATGCATGCTGTTCCAGTGCAGCAATCGATGATTCGTTTGGGGTGAGCATTCGTTTCAATGATCCATGCAACCAATTCCTCCGTTTCTGGACGAGGAATCAATGCGCGGGAGTCACAAGAAATGCTTAGCCCATAAAAATCGGTTTCACCGACTAAATACTGGAAGGGAACATCGTTCATCAAACCTTTCACGAAACTTCGCACATACAAAAGATCGGATTCGGACAAGCGTTCACTTTGATTTAACAACAAGTCACTGGAAGACCAATTCATTCGTTTACAAATCAATTGTGTCCACATGGACTTTAATTCTGTGTTAGAAAAACGGGAATCCAGCCGATCGTAAAAGTAATTCTTTGCGGATTTCAGCGTATTGTCGGGAACAAACATTATTCTTTTCGAAGCTTTATGAATTCCTTGATTTTTTCATTTTCAATGAGGACTGTCAAGTTGTAGTATGCGATTTTCCACTCTCCGTTTGCATCCAAAACACAAATGCCACTTCCACGGCAGGACTCCATCCATGTATCTAGATCCTCGTCGAAATATGCGACTGTTCCGTTTGCAGTAAAATTCCAAATTCGATTGCTCGGTTTAAAGTCCCAGGCCTTTCCTTTGTCGAAATACGGTTTGCAAAATGATTGAAACTCATCTTTCTTCCATCGTTCACCGGGAGCAGTTCCTAAAAAGATGAAATCGTTCGTCGTCGCATTAAAGTATTCCTGGAAATTCGCCTTGGCAGCAGAAACATGCCATTGGTTCACCAGTTTATCGAGGCTTGTTAGCGTTTCATTGGACTGTGTTCGTGCAATAAACGCACTAAAGAAAAACAGAGATAAAAGGATAATCCGCATCTTAGTTTCTTGACTTAACCGCTTTCTCACAAGCTTTCACTGCTGACTTCAAGTTCACAATACCACCTGTTACCGATTTCGATGGGAATCCAAAACCTGTGTAAACCGTTGCTGATTCTAATAATATGTTTTTGATTGTCCACATGTCTAAGCTCGGGAAATATGATTTCAACATGGCTGCAGCTCCGGCAACCATTGGCGCTGCCATTGAAGTTCCTTGTAGGTTCATGTAAGCACTTTGCGGAACAGTGTTGTAAATTTCCAATCCAGGTGCAAATACATCCACTGTTTCCGCTCCAAAATTTGAAAATTCAGCTACCATGGCTTCTCCTTTTGTTCGTGTGGAAGCTCCAATGGTTAATAAATTACTAAAGGACTCATCTTGAAAGTCAAAACGTGATGTTGGAAAATTCGGTTCAACGTCCACATCTTTCGCATCATTTCCTGCCGCGTGAATCATTAAAACTCCGTTCGTATCTGCATAAATCATTGCTTGGTATACTTCATATTGATGTGGTGAATAATTCTTACCAAAGGACATATTGATTACTTGTGCTCCGTTATCCACTGCGTAACGAATGGCCAACGCAACATCTTTATCTTGTTCGTCACCATTTGGAACCGTGCGAACGGACATAATTTTCACGTTATCCGCAACTCCATCTCCACCTTTCCCATTTCCGCGAATAGCCGCGATAATTCCTGAAACGTGCGTTCCGTGTAATGCCTCTGGACCTTCCACGTCGTTATTACCATAATGTGTATCCGTAAAATCATCTGGATTATCTCCAATTAAACTACGGTCATCATAGTAAATATTGAGGTTGTAATTCAGTTGGTCTTCGATGTATTTCTTTGTTTCTGCATCGAATTGTCCATTTGCCAATCCTTCTTTGTATTGCGCTAAGTTTTCTAGTTCTCCTTCTACTTCTGCTTTTGCATTAGCATACATGAAATATTCCGTGTCATCGAACAAGGTAG
>CALQBB020000070.1 GCA_943328715.2 Polynucleobacter meluiroseus
ATGAATGAGCAATCGTTAGTCTTAGAGGTTTGTAACTTACAAGATGGAGACGCTCGTGCTGCATACCGAAACGTTCAGTTCGATGTGCGTACCTACAAAAAATTGAAGATGTTTGTCCACGCAGAATCAGTGGTGCAAAATCAATTGAAGGATAACGAATTATCTGTGTTTGTCCGTCTTGGAACAGATTACGTGGAAAACTACTACGAATACGAACTTCCAATGAAGGTCACTGATTGGGGAACAACGAATCCAGAATCCATTTGGCCTGAAGCGAATAACATCGAAATTATTTTCGACGATTTACTCAACCTGAAAACAGAACGAAACAAAAAAATAGAACAAGGAGCTCCGGGTGTTTCTTACATCAACGAATATGAAATCGTCGATCCTCAAAATCCACAAAGACGATTAAAAGTAAAAGGTAGTCCAAACTTACAAGGAATGCGCACCATCATGATCGGTGTTCGGAATCCACTAAAAACGGATCCAGATAATATTTGGCAACCTGATGCTGGCGATGCAGAATGCATCAATATGTGGGTGAATGAATTACGTTTAACGGATTTCGTCAGTGATGGTGGTGATGCTGCCATTGGACAAATGCAAGTTCAATTGGCTGATTTCGCGAATATCTCCGCTTCAGGAAACTATTCCGGTATCAATTGGGGAAGCGTCGATAGCCGCGTTCAAGACCGTCAACGAAATCAAAAAATTGGATTCGATATGAACTCAACGGTGCAACTCGGACAATTCTTCGGGAAACAAGCACGCGTTTCCTTGCCGTTCTTTTACGGGTATTCATTGGGTGTCATCAATCCAGAATACGATCCGTTCAATCCAGACATCAAATTATCTAGCTATGATCTTGCGACACGTAAAGAACGCTCAAAACTTGGACAAGACTTTACAGAACGACGTTCATTCAACTTTACCAATGTCCGCAAGGAAGCAAAAGCGGGAACAAAAGCACAATTCTGGAGCATTTCCAACTGGTCTGCAACCTATGCTTTTGCTGAAAACTTGAAACGAGATTTCAACATCACTGCGGACCGAACAAAAACATGGACAGGTGCCTTGAACTACAATTATACCTTCGCTGGGAAAGCCATCGAACCATTCAAAAAATGGAAACCCGTTCAAAAATCACCATGGTTAAAATTCATCAAAGATGTTAACCTCTTCCTACTTCCAAAAAACATCACATTTACCAACGATTATTCACGAATCTATAACGAGCGTCAAGTTCGTAACATCATCGTGCCAACGTACCAATTCGACCCAATTTACTTGAAACGATTCGATTGGAATAGAAATTACCAAATTGGTTACGACTTAACGAAAAACTTAAAAACGACGTTCAGCGCTACCAACAAATCCATTTTTGTGGAAGGAAACAATGGGGTCGATCGCGTAACGAATCCAGAAGGATACCGTGAATTCATGGATACCATTCGTTCTCAAATAAGCACGTTTGGACGCACCATGGATTACACACATAATTACAGTGTTAGTTACAATGTGCCTTTAGACAAATTCCCTATTACAAGTTGGATCACAGCCAACGCAAAATATGCGGGAACGTTCAACTGGCAACGCGCACCACTCGGACAAGCGCCATTCGGAAATACGGTTCAAAACAATCGTTCGATCAACATGACCTTACAAGGAAACCTTGTGACACTATACAACAAAGTACCTTATTTCAAACGGGTACTTTCCGATGGAAAAGGAATGAAATCTAATGTCAATTCAAAAGTTGAAAACGCTGGAGAAGGCGGCGGTGCCGCTAAACCGAAACCTGGTCCAACAAAATTACCGGAATTCAAACCAGAGAAACCTTTGGAAGAAATGACCGCGAAAGAGTTGAAACAATACGAAAGACAGAAAAAACGTTTCGATAAAAAACAGCTTCGCCTGCAAGAAATTAAGGACAAGGAAAAAGAAAAGGTAAATCCAATCGGTGGCTTCATTGCACGATTAATCATGAGTGTACGAAATGTATCCGGTACATACGCCTTGACAGATGGAACCATGTTGCCTGGCTATAATCAGGAATCGAGCATTCTTGGAATGAACGGCAGCAGTTTGGGAATGTCCGGTTTTGTCTTTGGGAAACAAGGATATGATCTTCTTGGTCGGAGCAATGGATACAACGTAGGAACACTTTCCCGCGATAATAATTGGCTTGTCCAAAATGAAAACTTGAACAAACAATTTACAACGACGCACACTGCGAATCTCCAAATGAAAGCAACCTTAGAACCCATAAAAGATTTAAATATTAACTTAAACCTAAGCAGAAATTATAGCACGAATTCCGGTGAGTTCTACCGTTGGAATTCGTCAACAAGTGCTTTTGAAAGTCAAAGTAAATTCGAGACAAGTACACTTACCTTCACGACGGTTACATGGGGCTCCGCGTTCATCAAAGAAGGAAAAGATTTCTCCTCTTCCGTTTTCCAAACTTTATTGAATAACCGTAAGGAAGTTTCAAGTTTACTTGGTGCACAAAACTCCAATTCTACTCTTTTACCGAACGGCTACTATAGCGGATATTCGGGATCACAACAAGAAGTAGTGATGGGAGCATTCTTAGCTGCTTACACCAACACAAGTGTATCAAGTAAATCGATTAATCCTTTGTCGAATCTTCCATTACCAAACTGGACAATCAACTACAATGGACTTTCAAAATTTGCTTTTGCGAAAGACGTGGTGAAATCGTTTAAACTGAATCATGGGTATTCTTCTTCGGTGAGTGTAAACGGAATGCAGACGAACTTGAATGCAGTGACAGATGCAAACGGACAAGCAACGGCCTTGGACATCAATAACAATTACATTGCAGGAATGCAGGTTCAAAACATTACCATCTCTGAACGCTTTTCACCACTTATTGGAATGTTGGCGACTTGGAACATCTTAGGGAAAAACATTACGACCAATTTTGAGTACAAGAAAGACCGTCAAACAACCCTTTCCTTAAACAACAACCAAGTAACAGAAGTGCTTGGTAAAGAGATCGTGGTTGGAACTGTCATCAACATCCCGAAATTGAAATTGCCAATTCGAACATTAAAAGCAAGTGACTTGTTGATCAATGTGAATTTCTCATTCAGAGATAATTCCACTGTGATCCGCAAAGTCGTGGAAAACACAAACCAAGCAACAGCCGGACAAACAACCGTAAGTTTCAAATTAGATGCGAACTACAAGTTGTCTGAACATTTGAGTGCAATCTTCTATTACGAGCAATTCCTGAATACACCTAAAGTATTCATCAGTTATCCAACTGGAAACTTGAAAACAGGAATTACCCTTCGCTTTGACTTGAACGGATTGAAATAATGAGTCCGATTATTCGCAATGCGCAACGAACAGATGTAACAGCCATTTTCGCGCTGATTCAAGAACTTGCCCTTTACGAAAAAGCACCTGAACAAGTCACCAATACCGCTGAAAAATTGTCCATCGATTTATTCGACGATCACCTTTGTGAAGCGATTGTTGCAGAACTTGATTCGGAAATTGTGGGTTTTGCCTTGTACTACACCTCCTACTCCACCTGGAAAGGCGCGTGTCTATACTTGGAGGACTTCTACGTGAAAGAGGATAAAAGAAAACATGGCATCGGACAGTTGTTATTTGACGAAATTCTGCTCGTTGCAAAACGTTCCAATGTCAAACGCATGGATTGGCAAGTACTCGCATGGAATGAGCCAGCAATTCAGTTCTATCAAAAACAGCAAGCGCTATTAGACCCTGAGTGGTTAAACGGACGCTTATTTTTTGAGTGATGCACAAGTTTTTCTTCCACCTGACATCATAGGAATACTGTGTCCAAGGAAATAGATATCACCGCCCTCCAAAGTGGAAACATCCAAGCTTTCGAGCAACTCGTAAACCTTTATGAAAAAAAGGTCCTCAACATGTGTTGGCACATTCTGCATAACCGAGAGGAAGCAGAGGACGCCACGCAAGATGTCTTTATTGCCATTTATCAATCAAAACACCTATTTAAAGGCGAGTCGCAACTATCCACATGGATTCATCGCATTACCATGAACAAATGCCTAGAATACATGCGACGTGCGAAACGAAAAAAACGCTTTGGAATCAAGGTTCCCATTGATGAATCGTTCTTTGCTGTAGAAAATGAGTCCCAACTCAATCCTGAGCAAGTACTGATGGAAAGGGAACGATCCAAAGCATTTTTTACGGCGGTACAACAGCTTTCTGAAAATCAGAGAGCTGCTTATTCCCTGCACCACTTTGACGAGTTTAGTTACAAGGAAATCAGTGAAAGCATGAACCTATCCCTTTCGGCCGTGGAATCACTGATCTTTCGAGCCAAGCAACAATTACTAAAACAATTAAAAGACCCAATTCTACAAAATTGGATTTAATACGCAAGAAAACTAACTAATTAACATCTAAGCAATTAGAATATCATATGAAAAATAATCGAACCATTCAGCCCTTAGAAGTCAGCTCTTCACTTCATGAAAAACTCATGAAAAGTCCAGTGTATGCTCAAAAAATGAAAACGCGCACCCTGACGGTAAGTGTTATCACGACTCTTTTAATTCTCTTAAACCTCGTTTATTACATGTCCAACCAAAAAAATTTAGCGGAAGATAACATCCTTGAGTCACAATACGCTAATTTTGGTTCCGACCTTTCTATTTAACACTGAAAAAATGAAAGCAAATCGCCTCTTACTCCTTTGCATTGGAATTTTGATTGTCATCAATGTGTTTTTACTACTTGAATTGAACAAGCGTGGACAAGAAGGACCACCACACCCACCGAAATTGTATTTAGCACTCGGCATGAAAGGTAAGGAAGCACAATGGGCAGACAATGAATTTAAACGTCATGTTCGTGAAAAAGACCGGCTTTTAAACCAACAAAAATCATGGAGACGAAAGGTGAGTCTAGATCCAAAAAAATCGGACCAAAACCAACATATTTTTGCTGTTGTTAGCCGTATTCAATTTCAAATTGATTCTTGTACCTTCGATCACTTCATTCGGTTGAAAGAACATTGTACGAAAAAACAACAAAAAGCACTAAATCGTGTGGTTCGCCGCATGATAGACCGGGCAGGGAAACCTGGTCCGAAAGGAAGACCATGAAGCAACTTGTCACATTCATGGTCTTCATGGTGTTTTACCACCAAGCTCACACGCAATTGAATGTGTCCCTTCGTTGGGGAACCGAACCAATCACTTTAGAAAAATACTACTTCCTCGAAAATGATAGCCATACGTTTCATTCGGAGCGAAAGGATTTAGACAGTTCTCGGCAATAGGATTGGGCAAGTTTCCCTGGAATCATGACGCGTTGCACCAATGGAAAATCGACCGTCTGCTCAAAAAATGGTTTGATGTCCAAAATGAGGGTGTTCCCCTTGATTGCTAGATGAATGTATTCAAGCGTTTCAAATGGCTGACGGTATCCACCCAAGTGGTATTCAAAAGTTTTATCAGTTAAGGGAATAGCGGATGAGGTTCCAGTACATTTGAATTGAATGTAACCAGAATTCCATGCCCAGTACATACCATTCATAGGATTTAAAGGTCCATCAACACTTTCAGACACGTGATAGGAACTATCGAGTCCAAAATGGAAACGGAGCGATTGGTATTCTGCTACAGGAAAATCGGGAAATAACTGGAGAGAACTTGGATCCTCAAGATCAATAAATCGCGGTCCAACGAGTACCTGTTTTCTTGTTTCTTGTTCAAATTGAAAGTCTGAAAGATAGAGTTTCAGTTCGTGAAATATCAAACTGTCCTTTCCGAGAAAGTAG
>CALQBB020000071.1 GCA_943328715.2 Polynucleobacter meluiroseus
AAATGGACTCCGGATGGAACTGTACAGCGTATAAAAGTTGATCTGAAACCTCCAAGGACATCAATACGCCATTCTCTAGGTGAGAAGTTTGCCATGACTCGGGAACATCGACCACTTTCCAACTGTGGTACAATCCAACCAAAAATTCTGTTGGCAATCCTTGAAATAATCCCGCATCATTCTTGACAATCAATTTCCCTTGAACGCCATGTTTCACTTCTTGTTGATTTTCAAGTGAGGCGCCAAGATGCAGTGCAATTGCCTGCATTCCCAAACAAACGCCAAGAATGGGCTTTTTTCCAACATACATGGAAAGTAACTCCATTAAGTTTTCCTTTTCCTTTGGGAGTCCGGGTCCAGGAGAAAGAACAACCGCATCGTACAGATTTATTTCCGCTAGATTCAAATAATCGTGACGAATCACCGTTACTTCTACGTTTAATTGTTCTAAATAATGGGATAGATTGAAGGTGAAAGAATCATAAAAATCCACTAGTACTACCTTCACGTTCTTTGATTTTTGTTACTTTGCAAAAGTAGAAAAAATCGCTTAATCCGAAGGATAAACAAAATACGATGAAAAAAGCCATACAAATCCCCAATGCCCCAGCTCCGGTTGGTCCATACAGCCAAGCGATTCTTGCAGGTGGAATGTTGTTTGTTAGCGGACAAATTCCCTTAAATCCAGAAACAGGTGAACTGGAAATGGATACGATTGAAGTGGCAACGCATCGTGTGATGAAAAACATTGTGGCCTTGTTAGAGGCAGCAGGATTGAACATCGAGCAAGTGGTGAAAACAAGTATTTTCTTGAAAGACTTGAACGATTTTCAGGCAGTGAATGCCATTTACGCATCGTATTTCCCAGGGATACCTCCCGCAAGAGAAACGGTACAAGTTGCGCGTCTACCTTTGGATGTGAACATCGAAATTTCGTGCATTGCCTTAGCGAATGGATAAACAAAATTCGACATTTGACTTGAGCGTTGTCATTGTTAATTACAATGTCACATACTTCCTTGAACAATGTTTAAACGCTGTTTTAGCAGCGAGTAGTTCCTTGAAAGTTCAGGTTTTTGTCGTGGATAATAACAGTGTGGACGGTTCCGTTGAAATGGTTCAGTCCAAGTTTCCTCAAGTACATTTAATTGCGAACAAAGAAAATGTTGGCTTTTCCCGTGCCAACAATCAAGCACTAGCGATTTCAGACGCACGGTATTCCGTGTTGTTAAATCCCGACACCGTTGTCGAGGAGGATACTTTTACGAAAGTCGTTGCGTTTATGGACGAACATCCAGATGCTGGTGGACTAGGTGTTCGCATGGTTGATGGAAAAGGACGTTTTCTTCCAGAGTCCAAACGCGGATTACCAACGCCCCAAGTAGCGTTTTACAAGATTTTCGGATTGTCCAAGCTTTTCCCAAAATCGAAGCGTTTTGGACGCTACCACTTGGGCTATTTGAGTGAATTCGAAACGAATGAAGTGGACGTTCTCAGCGGTGCGTTTATGTTGATGCGGAAAGAAACCTTGGAGAAAGTTGGATTCCTGGATGAAACATTTTTCATGTATGGCGAAGACATCGATTTGTCCTACCGCATTCAACTCGGTGGCTATAAAAACTATTATTTTCCGGAAACGAAAATCATTCACTACAAAGGCGAAAGCACCAAAAAGAGCTCCGTCAATTATGTATTCGTTTTTTACCGAGCGATGGTCATTTTTGCCAAGAAGCACTTTTCTCAAAACAATGCGAAATTGTTTTCGATGGCCATTCATTTCGCCATTTACTTGCGGGCTTCCATCTCCATTTTCCGTCGTTTTATCGAACAAATATCCTTTCCCGCAATAGATTTCGGTGTAAGTTTGGGTGGATTATACCTATTGTCAGATCGATGGAAGATGAAGGACATTCTTTTCCCGGATATCGCGATGAACTATTTGATTCCAAGCTACGCCTTCGTTTGGATGTTGTCCGGATTGGTTTTCGGAATCTACGACAAAGGCAGTCGTTACCGTCTGATTTTTAAATCCGTTTTCTTCGGTACCATTTTCATTCTTTCCACCTATGCACTTTTACCGAAGGAATGGCAGTTTTCCCGCTTGTACATCTTACTTGGAGCGCTCATTTACATTGCCAGTTTCTTCCTCATACGTTTTGCATACGAATTACTCTTCAAAGGGAACTTTGGATTATCCAAATTGCCTAAAAAACGCTTTGCGATTATTGGAGATGAATCCGAATTCCTACGCGTGAAACAATTACTCGAAAACACCTATCCACAAATTGATTCGATCTTGGGGATTTCCAATCAGGAGAAATTCACTGGAAGTGTCGGAAACATTCAGCAGTTAAGTGAAATTGTAGCGGTGCATAAAATCAACGAAGTCATTTTCTCTGCGAAATCATTAAGTTCTTCCGAAATCATTCATTGGATGACACAAACATCTGCGGATGAGTTAGAATTTAAAATTGCGCAACCCGACACGAGTTTTTTAATTGGAAGTAATTCCATCGATCGAGCGGGAGAATTGTACGTCTTGAATTTTAATTCATTGAGTCATCCGGAAAACAAACGCGTCAAACGATTAATCGATGTAGTCTTTTCGGTGTTTTTCATTGCGACCCTCCCCTTTCATATTTGGATTTTTAAAAACAGAAAAATTCTTGTTCACCAGTTGTTCTCCGTGCTTATTGGACAAAAAACATTCGTGGGATACACTGACAAAGAGACGCTTACAAAATCTAAACAAAAACAAAGCATCGTTGGACCTTTCGATCACCTTCACCTTTCCTCAAAAGAAGATCGCGAACGTTTTTTCTTGATTTATTCTAGGGATTACACTCCCCTATTTGACATTCGAAGCATCCTTCGTAATTTCCGTTCACTCGATCGTAACTAAATGTACGATTTGCACAATTTTTCACTAACTTTGCGCCCAAGTAAAAGACATCAATTTACACGTATACTATGGCAGAAATAGAAATCCGTCTTCCCAAAATGGGAGAAAGTGTGACAGAGGCTACCATCACCAATTGGTTAAAAAATGTAGGCGATTCCGTTAAAATGGACGAACCTTTAGTAGAGGTAGCTACCGACAAAGTAGACAACGAGCTTCCATCTGAAGGAGCTGGCGTTTTAATCAAAATCCTTTTTGAAAAAGACCAAGTAGCTCAAGTTGGAGACGTGATTGCCATTCTGTCAACAGATGGTTCAACAAGTGCTGCTCCTGCTGCGAAAGAAGAAGCACCAGTTGTGGCTGAATCTGCCGCTCCAGCTGCTGCAGTTGCCGCTCCAGTTTCTACGTCAACTGAAACAACTTCGATTCCGAAAAACGGAACCAGTGGCAAGTTCTTTTCTCCGTTGGTGCGAAATATCGCAGAGAAAGAAGGAATTTCTGCAGGAGAATTGGAAGCGATTTCTGGAACAGGTCAAGATGGACGTGTGACAAAAAAAGATGTTATTTCTTATCTACAAAACCGTGGTTCAGCACCTGTTGCTGCGGCTGCGCCAACAACCGTTGCAACACCAGTTGCTGCTCCGGCATCAATCGTGAACGCACCTTCAACGGCTGCCTTCATGAATGTGAAGGAACCAATCGTATTGCCAAATCCAGGTGATGAAATCATCGAGATGGACCGCATGCGTAAATTGATTGCCGATCACATGGTGATGTCTGTACACGTTTCCCCACACGTAACATCTTACGTAGAAGCGGATGTGACAAACATCGTGAAATGGAGAGAAAAAGTAAAAAATTCCTTCAAACAACGCGAAGGACAAAACATTACCTACACGCCGATTTTAATTGAAGCGATTGTGAAAGCCATCAAGGATTTCCCAATGATCAATGTTTCTGTTTCTGGTACAACGATTATCAAACGCAAGGACATTAACATCGGAATGGCGACAGCACTTCCATCCGGAAACTTAATCGTTCCCGTGATCAAAAATGCCGATCAGTTGAACCTAGTTGGAATCACCAAGGCAGTAAACGGATTAGCAGACAGCGCTCGTAACAACAAATTGAAACCAGAAGACATTCAAGGTGGAACATACACGGTAACAAACGTTGGTTCTTTCGGAAACGTGATGGGAACACCAATTATCAATCAACCTCAAGTAGCGATTTTAGCACTTGGAGCGATTCGTAAAGTTCCTGCTGTCATCGAAACACCAGAAGGAGACTTCATTGGTATTCGTCACAAAATGTTCTTGTCCCACTCATACGATCACCGTGTTGTTGATGGTGCATTAGGTGGACAATTCGTTCGTCGTGTTGCTGACTACTTGGAAAGCTTCGACATCAATACGCCAATTTAAGCGCTGATGAGTTTACAACTGACGCGTCCTTTGTGTGTGTTCGACTTGGAGACAACCGGGCTTCAAATCACCAAGGATCGTATTGTGCAAATTGCTATCCTCAAAGTTTTTCCTGATGGAACAACCGAAGAGTTTAGTCGTTTGGTGAATCCAGAAATGGTGATCGCTGACGAAAGCACTGCCATACATGGTGTGAGTAATGAAATGGTGAAAAACGAACCTACGTTTGCCACCTTAGCTCCAGAAATTCTCTCTTTCATTGGCGATGCGGATTTAGCTGGATACAATTCCAATAAATTCGATATTCCTGTATTGTCAGAAGAATTACTTCGCACTGGAAATGATTTCGACTTATCTAATCGACGCTTTGTGGACGTTCAAAACATCTTTCACAAGATGGAACAACGCACTCTTGCAGCAGCATACCAATTCTATTGCGGTAAAACGATTGAGAATGCACACAATGCCATTTACGATACACTAGCAACGTATGAAGTTCTTCTGGCGCAACTAGCAAAATATCCAAGCCTAGCAAAGGACATCGATGCACTAGCTGATTTTTCCAAAGCGGGAGACTTCCAACTTGCTGACTTCGCTGGACGTTTAGCGTACAATGCGAAAAAAGAGCTGATCTATAACTTCGGAAAACACAAAAACAAAAGTGTTGTCCAAGTACTCAAAGAAGAACCTGGATACTACGGATGGATGCTAGAAGCTGATTTTCCGTTGTATACGAAGCAAATCTTGCGCAAAGAAATGGAACGCATCAAAGCAGAGAAAGACGCGATTCCAATGGAAGACAAACTCGATTTACTCAAGCAAAAATTCAATAAATAATGAAAATCATTTGCATTGGACGAAATTATGCGGACCACGCGAAAGAAATGAAATCAGCGGTACCAACTGAACCGTTGTATTTTCTTAAACCTGACACAGCCATTTTGCGTGAAGGAGATTTTTATTACCCCAATTTCACCAAAGATTTGCATTTCGAATGTGAGTTAATCGTGAAAATCGACCGTGTTGGAAAGCACATCGACAAAGCATTTGCTCATAAATATTATTCTGAATTTTCATTGGGAATTGATTTTACCGCTCGTGACATTCAGGAGCAGTGCAAAGCAAATGGACTACCATGGGAAAAAGCCAAAGGATTTGATTCCAGTGCGGCGATTTCCAATCAATGGATCAACAAAGCAGATTTGGATTTGGAAACTGCTGAATTCACCTTCTACCAAAACGATGAGTTAAAGCAAACTGGACATCCACGTGATTTTATCTTCAGCATCGATGAAATCATTTCGTATGTTTCCCAGTTCATGACCTTAAAAACAGGTGATTTGATCTATACAGGAACTCCAGCAGGTGTTGGTCCTATTCAAATTGGTGATCAATTACGCGGGGAATTAAACGGAACAACATTCTTTGAATTCGCCGTTAAATAAGTTTAGCGCTTCCAAAACTT
>CALQBB020000072.1 GCA_943328715.2 Polynucleobacter meluiroseus
AAAGGTGCGGAAATCGTGCGTATAAATATCTGCTTGAATGTGAGATCCGCCGATATGGTAAAAATTCAGTTTGCGGTCCTTTTGAGCAATCATTTGAGTCATTTGCTCGTGCAAATAGGTCCAATTTGGACTTTCAGCGGAAAAAAACTGGAAGCTATTGCAATCACTGTTGATGAACGCATACTTTTTTGAAATGAGTGAATCATCGCTTGGAATGAGCGCGTAATCGATGGACCTCAAATCCACTGTTTGTGAGAAAAGTGAATTGGAAAAAAGTAAAAGGAACAACAGGCAGCGTATCATTCTGCCGTTTCTTTCTTGGTTCCGCTTTGTGCTTCTAGCCACTTGGCATATTCCGCGATGAATGCATCATAGAATAGCTGAGAAGCATAACTTGCTCCTTTGGGTGTAAAGTGAATGTAATCCCTTCCGGCTAATCCTTGACTGACCCATGAAGGCATGGAATTCCTTCCGCCCATGGCTGCATATAAATCCCAAAATATCGCACCGGTTTCATCACAGGTCTTTTTCATTTGGTTGACACAATAAGGGAGGTAAGGATAGCTTTCGAAAATACCGTTAACCATGTGGGACATATCACTTGGTCCAATCACGACAATCGCTGCACTCGGACGAATTTTTTGAATGTATTGTACTTGACTTTTGAAACTGCGCATGTAGTAACGCACAGAACTACTATCTCTGAACGCATGAACGGAATTTCCACCAAATTGCAGGATGACTAATTCGGTATTTAATTCATTGTGCATTTTGCGAAACAATGTGGCATCTCCTCCGCTGATTGCATGTCCAGAGGAACCGCGCATCGCTACATTCACTACTTGAACACCAATATCACCTTCGAGCGCAAAACCATTAAAAACAGGACTTTTTGAGGTGCTAAACACGAACTTCAACTTCCCTGGAGTTTTAGGGAAGCTCAAATCGAGTGAATGTGAAAGTCCATCTTTAATCAAGGAGTCCTCATGGATTAACTTATTGTTTTCATACACCTTTACGGCACATGGTTTAAAACAAGATGTGTAGAAGCATCGAACTTGGTTAAAGTCACGCGCACGCGCAAAAGCCGCTTTGGATGCTTCAATTTCAATCCATCCTTCGCTTATTTCTCCACGATTCGTTTTTGCGGTGTCAATGAGCATAATCGATGCGGAACCCATCGCTCCATATTTTCGCGTGCTTAACTTTTTCCCCCAAAACGAAGTCAATCGTTCGAAATTGCTAGAAAACGTTTGTTTAAATGTTTGTGTGTTGTACACATTTGTCGCTGGAATCATACCCGGACCATTTCCGCCAAATTGATTCTGAATGCGTTGACGAATGTATCCGGTCATACGATCTCCCTCAATCTGTGAATCCCCATAATGGAAAATCGAGATTTTTCTTCCCTCTTCAGTTACTGTTTTTAGCTGTGTAAAGAAGCGAAATAAATTTTGTTTGGCAAGCTCATTCAGATGCAGCGATGTTGCACTTTCGGTACTTAAATCGCCACCACCAGCCAATCCTAATTTCCCAGAAGTTTTACCCAGATGTTTCACCAAACTCGCGTTGATGTCGCTGGTGTCAACTTTTTGAATGATTTTCGCAATGTCCTTTTTCTCCTGTTTTTTCGGATGCAAGACCTCCTCAAAACTTAAAAATTGCCATTTAACACCAAGAAATTTAGCTCCGCCTTTCGGCAATAAAAAAGAGGGGATGAATAAAAGTGAAAGTACTAAAATGACAAAAAGTAGTACTTGGTATGGACGAAAATTTTGCACGGATTGATTCTATTCAACAAATATAAGTTTTCTTTGTTTTCTATACATCATGATGACACCTTCCAATTCACTTATAAACGAATCTTCGCCGTATTTACTTCAACACGCCCATCATCCAATCTATTGGTTGCCGTGGAGTGAAGATGCATTTGAACAAGCAAGAAGACAAAACAAATTAGTATTGATCAGCATTGGTTATTCCGCATGCCATTGGTGTCACGTCATGGCGCATGAATGTTTCGAAGATCAAGAAGTGGCAGATTTGATGAATGCACACTTCATCAATATTAAAGTGGATCGTGAAGAACGACCTGATGTGGACCAAGTCTATATGTCGGCAGTTCAGCTCATGACGCAAAAAGGAGGCTGGCCATTGAATTGTATTACCTTACCAGATGGACGTCCAATCTATGGAGGAACATATTTTCCCAAGGAACAATGGATTCATGTCTTGAAATCTTTGGTTTATACCTTTCAAAATGACAAGGAAAAAGTGGAAGAGTATGCCGTGAAACTGCACGAAGGACTTAGCGTCAATGAATTAATTGCCATTCCACAAGACGAACCAAATCTTCAAAGCGAAAAATTGTTGGAGTTAGTAGCTCGCTGGAAAAAGCAATTCGATTGGATGGAAGGCGGAATGAGTCGAGCGCCAAAATTCCCGATGCCGAACAACTATGGCTACTTGTTAGCGCACAGCCGATTTTTCAAGGATGAAAAGTTGCAAGAATACGTGCGCTTAACCTTAGATAAAATGGCGTTTGGCGGCATTTACGATCAAATTGGTGGTGGGTTTACACGCTATTCCGTAGACATGATCTGGAAAGTTCCGCATTTTGAGAAAATGCTCTATGACAATGCCCAACTGATGGAATTATATGCCAAGGGATATGAAGCGTTTCAGGTTGATCACTATAAGCAGATTGTTCTAGAGATTTTCACTTGGTTGCAGCGTGAAATGAAGGATGAATCCGGAGCATATTACAGCGCTTTAGATGCAGATAGCGAAGGGGAGGAAGGAAAATGCTATTGTTGGACTGAACAAGAATTGAAATCGCTCATCACAACAGATTACGCGCTTTTTGCTGATTACTATGCTGTTTCAAATCGTGGATTCTGGGAGGACGATAAATACATCCTACTAAAAACCCAAAGTGATGTTGCATTCGCGAAGAAATGGAACATCGATGTACACGACCTCGAAAATAAAGTATCCGATTGGAAATCCTTGCTTTTATCAGAACGTCAAAAACGCATTGCTCCCGGACTAGACCATAAATGCCTCACTTCTTGGAATGCGCAGTTAATCAAAGGATTGTGTCGCGCATATAATGCATTGCACCAAGAAGAATTTTTAATAGAAGCACGAAAAATCGGCAAATGGATTCTATCGAGTCAAGTTCAACCGAACGGACATTTATACCATGTAAACACAAATGGTGTGGCAAGCATTGATGGTTTTCTGGAGGATTACGCTCATGCCATCGATGCGTTTATACAGTTGTATCAGCGAACAAGTGAATTAACTTGGTTAGAACATGCGAAGATTTGGGCCTCGCTTGTTGAAAAAGAATTCATGCATCCCGAAAGTAAAATGTGCTATTTCACCTCAAATGATACGCAGCTGGTTGTTCGAAAAATGGAAATTCACGACAACGTCATTCCGTCTAGTAATTCTGTGATGGCAAGAAATTATTTCCGTTTAGGCACCTATTTCCGAGAAGATAGATGGCTTGAACATGCACGTCAAATGCTAGCCAACATGTACGATGGCATGGAGACTTATGGCTCTGGATATTCCAATTGGGCACATTTATTACTGGAAATGAATCAAGGATTGGCAGAAGTTCACCTCATGGAAGTTCAAACGGGGGAAATTGTTAACTGGCCAGATCACGCGCTTCTTTCGTATCACAAAGAAATCCCCATGTCCGAAAGTTATGCGACTGGAATTTATGTTTGTGCAAAAGGCACATGCTACCCAGCACTTTCAACGCTGAAAGCTGCCACGGAACTCATCGAAGAAGAAATCAATTAAGATTTCATCTTACACGTATTCCAGCCAAATAGGGCATACAATCCACAAAAAGACGTAAAAGATGTCAAGATTAACATTGCCGAAACGACTAACGCAAACGCGTTAAGTGCAGATGGCAGCAAGCCCAATAAGGACACAATTAATAGTACCGCCGAAATTGCGATGCGAATCAAACGATCCGTATTTCCCATGTTTTTTTTCATAAACCAAATGTACGAATGTAATTGGTTTTGAAAGCAACCTAGGTTACCAGGCTAGTTTATCCTTTGCGAGCAATCGCTTTCATGGCAGCGTTGACAACATCTTGTGTATCGATTCCGTATTTCGTCATCAATTCCATAGGTGTTCCGCTTTCGCCGAATGAATCGTTCACGGCTACATATTCCTGAGGACAAGGCAATTCTCTGCTCAACACTTGAGAAACTGCTTCACCTAATCCACCGTTCATCATGTGTTCTTCTGCCGTCACAACACATCCTGTTTTTGCAGCGGATGTTAAAATCGCTTGAACATCTAATGGTTTAATGGTGTGCATGTTAATCAATTCAGCAGAAATTCCTTTCTCCTTCAAAATAGCTAATGCTTCAATGGATTTCCAAACTAAGTGTCCGCAAGCGATGATGGTTACATCGGTTCCTTCCGCCAAAACATCTGCTTTTCCAATCACAAATTTTGCGTCTGGTTTCACAAAAATCGGCATTACCGGACGGCCAAATCGAAGGTAAACGGGTCCATTATGTTCTGCAATTGCGATTGTTGCTTGTTTGGTTTGATTAAAGTCCGCAGGAACGATTACCGTCATGTTTGGCAACATACGCATCATTCCAATGTCCTCTAAAATTTGATGCGTTGCACCATCCTCACCTAAAGTGAGTCCGGCGTGAGAAGCACAAATTTTCACGTTTTTCTGAGAGTACGCCACCGATTGACGAATTTGATCATAAACACGTCCAGTTGAGAAATTTGCGAATGTTCCAGTATATGGAATTTTTCCACCAATGGTCATCCCTGCCGCTAGTCCAATCATGTTTGCTTCAGCGATTCCCGCTTGGAAAAAACGATCTGGATTTTCTTTTTGGAAGGCATCCATTTTCAATGAACCAGTTAAGTCAGCACACAATGCGACTACATCTGGATTCGTGCGTCCTAATTCCGCTAATCCTTCACCAAATCCTGATCGCGTGTCTTTGTTTCCTAGTATTTCAAATTCCATAACTATAAATTTAATAAGAGTGTTTTATTTGAATCGATTCTAAACTTTTTTTCTTTTGTGTATGCGCTCGACTTTTGGTCTTTTTCGCGGTAGACAATTTTATAATTTCCTGGTTGCAAGGACCATTTCCCTTCCAACGGACCTTCATCTATGTTGCAAACCCATTCCCACTGATTGACTTGACGCTCATAGAAGATTTGTCCGACGCTAGCCTTCACCACAGTGTATTGAAGTATTCCCGCAGGAATGACGTCCACGAACGTTGTTTTGCTTTGTGTAATCTCCACACGTTGATACGTTCTCGGCAAGGTGAAAATCTCCAGGTCGTATGTCCCTACAAGGTATTTTTGCGTGGAATTTAAATTCTGTGCATGCAGTGTTTTGCTGTCGTCTTTCACTGAAACGCGCAGTTGAAAACTTGGATTCTGGGTGTTTTTTGTTGCAGTAAATTTCAAGTATCCTTGAGGTGCATCCACAACAATCGTATTGTGTGTGTGTTTTTGCAGGACAATCCCTTTTTTCTCCAATTTCGGAAGGGTATTTACCACTAAATCATACTTCACTTCCGGATCTAAAACCAAGGTGTCTGGAAGGTTTTTACGGTTGAGTGTATGCGTAAACGTGTATTTTAAGTTGGATGTCCCACTTTCGTAAAAGAACATGGTGACATTTGTTTCAAGCGGTTTTTGGGTGATGTCATTCAAGTTTACTTGAACG
>CALQBB020000073.1 GCA_943328715.2 Polynucleobacter meluiroseus
AGCAATTTTCTTCGCTTCAAGAACTGTTTCTCCAATGCTTGCATTTCTACTTTTTCCTCTTGCAAGTGGAATTGTACAGAAGGTGCAAAAATAGTCACAGCCATCCTGTACCTTTAAAAAGGAACGTGTGCGATCGCCAAAGGAATAGGATGGAACAAACTCTTTGGTTTCTTTGATATTATCGAAGGAAACGATTGTTTCTTCTGTGTTTTGATCAATTTTATCTAGGTGTTCTAGAATGTTGAATTTTTCATTCGCACCCAAAACCATGTTCACTCCATTGATTTTTGCGATTTCAGTCGGTTTCAACTGTGCGTAACATCCAACAATGACAACAAACGAATCTGGATTAATTTTCTTTGCGCGTTTGACTAATTGCTTACATTTCTTGTCTGCGTTTTCAGTAACGGAGCATGTATTGATGACGTAAACATCGGGATGCTCCTCGAATCCAACCTTCGCAAACCCAGCGTCCTCAAACAATCTGGAAATGGTGGAAGTCTCGGAGAAATTTAATTTACATCCAAGCGTATAAAATGCGACTTTTTTGAATTGATTCATTGAGGCCGTAAAGTTAAGGACTTATTTTGTGAAAGGAAACCTTCTAAACGTCCTTTCCGTGTTCAAAATGTGAATTCGATGAGATGATGCGTTCGTTTAATTGCTAATTTTGCTCAAAATAAAAAGAATGAAATTCGATATAGCAGTTATTGGTGGTGGAATTGTAGGCGCAGCAACTTTTTACAAGTTGCAAGTCAAGTACCCAAATTTAAAAATTGCTCTTTTTGAAAAAGAAGCACTTTTAGCAGATCATCAAACTGGACATAACTCTGGAGTGATTCACTCAGGACTTTATTACAAGCCGGGATCATTGAAAGCGCGAAATTGCATTCAGGGACGTCACGAACTAGTGGCATTTGCGAAGGAACATGGAATCAATCATGATGTCTGTGGGAAAGTAGTAGTCGCTACCGATGCGAGCGAACTTCCGAATATGGACCGTATTTTTAAAACGGGACTCGAAAATAAAATTGAAGGAATTGAAATGATCAATGCGGATCAAGTCCGTGAAATAGAACCACACGTTAAATCCATCGGAGGTATCTGGGTTCCATGCACAGGAATCATTGACTTCCGTGGAGCAACAGCCAAAATGGTGGAGATTGCCCTATCCATGCAGGAAGGAAGCAAGCTTTTCCTGGAGACCGAGGTGATTTCCATCGATAAAGGAGAAGAAAATTCAACGATTCACACATCTAAAGGAGCTTACGAAGCAGAGTACTTGGTTTTTTGTGCGGGATTACAGGCGGATCGTTTAGCGAGAAAAGATGGGGTGAATTTAAAAGAGCAAGTCGTTGGATTTAGAGGAGATTATTACGAACTGACTCCAGAAGCAAAACACAAGGTGAAAAACTTAATTTATCCTGTGCCAAATCCTGATTTTCCATTCTTGGGTGTGCACTTCACACGCATGACAGATGGAGAAGTTGAATGTGGTCCAAATGCCGTATTTACGTTTAAACGTGAGGGATATGGTAAAACAGATTTCTCGTTGAAAGATACCTATGATGCCTTAACCTACGGTGGAACATGGAAGTTGTTTTTCAACAACATGAGTTTCGGAATCAACGAATACCGAAGAGCTTTCTCGAAAAAATTATTCCTCAAAACCTTGCAGCGAATGATTCCAGATTTGACGATGGACGATATTCATCCGGGAAGATCGGGAGTTCGTGCCTTGTTATTAGCGGAGGACGGTGATACCAGAGATGATTTCAGAATCGAATACCACGGAAAATCCATTCACGTGTTGAATGCGCCATCTCCTGCTGCTACGGCTTCACTTGCTATCGGACAATACATCGCTGACGAAGCGGAAAAACAATTTAACTTGAAATAGTCCCTAGGACTTATTGCCTCGTTAATTTTCCTTCTTTCCAATCTTGGATTAGTTTCGCCCAAGAGTATGGATTCAATAAATTATTGACCGGAAGTTGTCCGTTTGTGTACAGACGAGTATTTCTCATGTTATAAGCGTTTCCAGACGCTAACGAAGCATCGGATTCTAATCGTGCAGCAACAAAAGCAAGTGATTCACCCGATAATTCTTTTTGAGCACGACGAACGTCGTCCTCGTAAGGAGTCATGTTGACAAAATAGTCAGCAAATTGAGAGCGGGTAGGCCATGGGTGAACAACCACTGTTGGAAGTACCAAGGTGTCGCGAACCAACATGTGAATAATGCTGTAACGGTTTTCTTTTAAGGTATCAGGAACAATATACGGTGAGGTTTGAAATCCATCACGCGAGAAAAATACCGTGTCTCCGGGTTGTGTGACCAACGTGAAAAAACCATAGAAATCGGAAACAACCCCTTTTTTCAAGGAACGATTGTAAGCAGTTGAATAGGGAAGTGGAATGGCTTCCTCTGTTACAACAACACCGGACAATTGAATTAATTGGGTATTTTTTTGTCCAAATGCGGTTAAGCTAAGTCCAAGAAATATCAGATAAGTTAAAGTCTTCATAGGCTTGATTTCTATACAAGGTTAAGTAAAAAGCGTCAAATGCCCATTTATTAGGAATTATTTAACAATTGACCGCTGCTAAAACGAATAACCTGCCGATTTATTACTAAATTTGCAAGAATTTATTACAAAAATAAGTTCACATGTCTCTCGATAATCTACAAAAAATTTCTGAAGGATTAACCTACGATGATGTTCTGTTAGCGCCTGCTTATTCAGAAGTATTGCCTCGTGAAGTTACCCTTAAAAGCAAGTTTACACGCAACATTACTGTAAATACTCCAATTGTTTCAGCTGCGATGGATACCGTAACGGAATCTGAATTAGCGATTGCTATTGCACAACAAGGCGGAATTGGTGTGGTTCATAAAAACATGACCATCGAACAACAAGCGATGCAAGTGCGTAAGGTAAAACGTTCGGAAAGTGGAATGATTATCGATCCAATTACTTTGTTAGAGAATGCTCTCGTTCAAGATGCACTTCAATTGATGAAGGAAAATAGCATAGGTGGAATTCCGGTAGTAAACGAGCAAAAAGTTTTGAAAGGAATTCTGACAAACCGTGACTTGCGTTTTGAAAAGAACATGTTGAGACCTGTTGCGGAGATTATGACATCTGAAAACATCATTACGACTGGAGAGACGACTGATTTGACAACTGCAGAGGTTATATTACAGCAAAATAGAATTGAAAAGTTACCTGTCGTTGATGAAAATAATCGCTTGATTGGACTGATCACTTACCGTGATATTATAAAAGTAAAAGAACATCCATATTCTTGCAAGGATTCCTTAGGTAGGTTGCGTGTAGCAGCAGCAGTTGGAGTGACACATGACACCATGGAGCGTGTGACCGCGTTGGTTGAAGCAGGAGTGGATGCCATTGTCATTGATACGGCACATGGACATACCAAAGGTGTAGTCGAACAATTGAAAAGTGTGAAAGCGAAATTTCCGAATTTGGATGTTGTCGTTGGTAACATTGCCACTGCAGAAGCAGCGAAATATTTAGTAGAAGCAGGAGCGGATGCGGTGAAAGTAGGAATTGGCCCTGGTTCCATTTGTACCACGCGTGTGATCGCTGGTGTCGGAGTTCCACAGTTAACTGCGGTAAATGAAGTAGCGCAAGCGATTGCCGGTACAGGCGTTCCAGTGATTGCAGATGGTGGAATTCGTTACACGGGTGATATCGTGAAAGCGATTGCAGCTGGAGCAGATATCGTTATGTTGGGTTCCATGTTTGCTGGAGTAGAAGAATCTCCAGGTGAAACAATCATCTTCGAAGGAAGAAAATTCAAGTCCTACCGTGGAATGGGTTCTATCGAAGCCATGCAAAAAGGATCAAAAGACCGCTATTTCCAAGATGCGGAAGATGATATTAAGAAATTAGTACCAGAAGGAATTTCAGGACGTGTGCCATACCGGGGAAAATTAATTGAAGTGATGTTCCAAATCATTGGTGGACTTCGTGCTGGAATGGGATATTGCGGTGCTCCGACGATTTCAAAGTTACAAGGAGCTAGGTTTGTTCGTATTACTTCTGCAGGAGTGCGAGAATCGCATCCACATGATGTAACAATCACGAGAGAAGCACCAAATTATAGTATCAAATAAATGAGCGAAATTTACGTTCGCAACATGTAACAGAATTAAAATAACTAAGTAGTAATGAAGAAAATTATCGTTTTAATCTTAATCTTCACAGGTATTCAAGGAGCAATCGCTCAAAAAGATCCTGTAGTAATGGAAATCGATGGGAAACCAGTCACTAAAAGTGAGTTTTTACAGATTTATTTGAAAAATAATCCATCACCTAAGTTTGATCAAGCATCTTTGGATGAATACGTCGAGATGTTTACCAAATTTAAATTGAAGGTAGCAGAAGCAGAGAAATTGGGATATGACACCATTCCAAAATTGAAAAAAGAATTGGATGGTTACCGTAAACAATTGGCTTTGCCCTATTTGATTGATTCAGTTGAGAATCAAGCAATGGTTGCTCAAGCATACGATCGTATTAAAAACGAAGTGCGTGCTTCACACATGTTGATTCGTGTGGATGCAAATGCGAGTCCAAAGGATACGCTCATTGCCTACAATAAAATTATGGCGCTTAAAGCGCGCATTGAAAAAGGAGAAGATTTTGCTTCCGTCGCGAAAATGAAAAATGGTTCTGAGGATCCATCTGCTGCGTCAAACGGTGGTGACTTAGGTTATTTTACGGCTTTCCAGATGGTGTATCCATTTGAGGAAAAAGCGTTTACGACTCCAGTTGGTCAAGTGTCTGACCCATTCCGTACACGTTATGGATACCACATTGTGAAAGTGACAGATAAACGTCCATCCCGTGGAACCATTCGTGTTGCGCACATTATGGTGTCGACAGGAAAGGACGCAACGACTGAAGCAAAAGGAAATGCAGAGAAAAAAATCAATGAGATTTACGATAAATTAGTAGCAGGAGAAAAATGGGAAACACTTGTTTCCTTGCATTCTGATGATGCGAATTCCGTGAAAAAAAATGGCGAACTTCCAGCATTCGGTTCCGGAACAACTCAACGCATGGTTCCTGCTTTTGAAGATGCAGCATTTGCCTTGAAAGAAGTTGGTCAGTACAGTAAGCCAGTTAAAACTGATTTTGGTTACCACATCATCAAATTGGTAGAGTGGAAAGAGGTTTCTTCTTTCGAGAGTATGAAAAAGGAATTGCAGACGAAAGTAAACAAAGACGAGCGCTCGAAAAAAACACAAGATGCATTTGTATCCAAATTGAAAGCGAACTACAACTATGCATACAAAGGCAATAAAAACTTAAAATGGTTCAATGATAATTTGGATTCCACATATTACCTTGGTAAATGGAGTGCAGATGGAAAGTTAAAATCAAATAAAGTGCTTTTCGAATTAAATGGAGAAACTGCGGATTTCACACAACAAGCATTTGCTCAATACCTTGAGAAGAATTACCGTGGATTGAAACGCGATGAAAATAAGGTCGTGATTGCAAAACAATATAAAAGCTGGGAGAAAGCAGCGATTTTGCAATACGAAGAATCTGTTTTGCCAACGAAATATCCAGAATATAAAGCGTTATTGAAAGAATACCATGATGGAATTATCTTGTATGAAATCATGCAGGACCGCGTATGGAACAAAGCGGTGAAAGATACGGCTGGACTTCGCGCATATTTCTCAGCGAATCAATCCAAATAC
>CALQBB020000074.1 GCA_943328715.2 Polynucleobacter meluiroseus
CCAAGGAAACTCATCCAGCCTAGAAAAAACAAAAAGGAACTATCAGCATAAGCCTTTGGGTGCCCTTCCGGCGAATCAATATAAAAGGCATCTTGGCTTAATGATAAAACCAATAAACAAAAACTAATGCAAATAGAGGCTTTCGTTATCCATGATAATTGCAGAAATAGGGAATAATATTTTTTCATCTTTTTATCAGTTAAGAATTAAAATCCTTTTTTGGAACAGATAATTAAACTGGCAATGATACCAGGAATCTAACCCATCAATGTTATAATAATACGATTAAAAAAGAACCGCAACCTTTTTTAAAAATGAATAACGGCGTAAAATAATGCATAAAATTGCCCGAAATAAGGACATAACAAAAAGAATAAAAGTAACAGATTCCGTTAAATGATCATCAATCCACAAAAATTTCCCGAATAACTTGTTTACACGATTTGATTTCCGTTTCAGATAAAAATCCAAATTTCTTAATTATTCGCGCCTTGTCAATCGTCCGGATTTGATCCAAGACAACCCATCCAATTTGATTGTTATGTTGAACTTTTATTCTGGTGGGATAATTCTTACTTGTAGTGGATAAAGGTGCAATGGTAATCGTTCGTAAATGATGATTCATTTCGTTTGGTGAAATGATGACACATGGTCTCGTTTTTTGAATCTCACTGCCAATGGTTGGATCCAACTGCACCAAAACTACAAGGTATTGATTCAATTCCATTCGTCAAAATTTTCGTCGTCAAATACGTCATCAATCAACAATTGATCATCACCAGCGACATGCATTTCTGCAAATGCCTCACTCCAACCTTTTCGAGGTTCCTTGAATGGACGTAAAATAATATGGTCATTTTCTAAAATCATTTCTAATTTTTCCTTGATTTGATATTTATCTAATATGGTTTTCGATAATCGTAAACCTTTAGAATTTCCTATTTGAATGATTGACACTTCCATGATATTAATTTAAGTAATTACAAAGTTATTACTTTTTATCTTTTTAGTCATCATTACTTAAAAAAAATCGACCCGAAAGTCGCTTCTTTTCTTGTGCACGTTTGGTCGAACTTACAAGCCTATGATTTGACGTACTTCGACTTCTTTTAAAACGCGTTGAACGCCATTCTTTGTCAAATACGTGCGCTTTACCAAGCGACCATGGATGGCGACTTTTTTTCCCTTCTCTCCATACTGCTCGATAAACTGAGCCATATTTCCCCAAGCAAAAAGTCGATGCCATTCCACCGCCGCTGTGTACCTGCCATTATTTTTACGAAGACTTTTTTCTGTGGACAATTGAAAACGTGCGACACGTTGTCCGTTGTCAAACTCTGTGATTTTTGTATCACTTCCTATGTTACCAACCAAGGTAACGAAGTTTCGAATGGTGTTCATTTTTTACTTTCTAAGAATTACATGACTACGATATCATTCACCTCCACTTCGGAAATGAATTTGCGCTGACCCTTGGATTGGTAAAATCGTGTGACCAATTTTCCTTCAATCGCTAACTCGGACCCGACATTCCCAATCTCCTCTAGGACTTTCACCCAGCGGCCCCATGCACTAAGTACATGCCAGTATCTCCTTGTCTTTGTTATACCGTTCGCATCTAAGTATTGTTCTTTCGTGGAAAGCGTGAATTTCGCGATGCGTCTCCCATTCTCTAACTCCATTATTTTTGGTGTTGAACTTATTTTACCAATTAAATTCACGTGATTCAAATCGTTCATTATTTCTCTGGTTTTGGAGTTAGTACTAAAAATTCACTCGCTTCAATGATGGTAGAAAATCGTTTCTCTCCGCTTTTAGTCTCATACGATTGATTCACTAATCTTCCTTCGATGATGACTTCTTGTCCCTTCTTCAAAAGTTTCTGAACCAGGTCCGCTAGTTTTCCCCAGGCATTGATCGTATGCCACTGTGTAAGCTCATGCCACTCGCCTTTTTTATCCTTGTAGTTCTCGTTTGTTGCGAGTGTAAATCGAGCAAGTGTTCGACCGGTTTCAAATTTCACTAGCTCTGGCTCAACACCGAGTCTTCCGATCAATTTCACTTTGTTTTTTAATGCATTCATTGTTTTGTTTTTAAAAAGGTTGAAGAATTGTTTATGCCGCTCTTCCATTCGTTCCTTGAATTCGACTCTGCAAAGTTTCTTACTGATCCATTTTTTATTCGGTTGTTTGTCACTTGGTTTCGATTGTTAGTTGCTTGTAAACGACAAAATCGCGCTAAGTCCATGCTAATAAAAGCGTTATTATAATTTTGAAACACAATAAAAAAAGCGCACCTTCGTTGTAGATAAAAACTAGTCCTCATGAATAAACTAAAATCAAACCTTTACTTTAAAATTGGAACCATCGTTATCATTGCCTTGTTGTTGTTAATTCCAACCTCAATGATTCGCGGAATTATCTACGAAAGAGAATCTACTCAAGAACAAGCGATACAGGAAGTTAGCTCGAAATGGGGCGAGGCGCAAACCATTAAGGGTCCAATCATGAGTTTACCGTTCATGCGCTATGCAAAAGAAACGGATGAAGAAACGGGGAAAGAGAAATTGGTGACTGTTCATGAGAAACTGCACATTCTTCCAAGTAAATTGAAAATCGTTACAGAAATGAAACCAGAACGTCGCTACCGTGGCGTTTATGAAATCGTTGTATACAATTCCATTATCAAGGTCAGTGGTGAATTTAATAAATTGAACTTCGAGGAATTAGATATTCCTGCAAGTAATTTCGATTTCACGAAAGCACGCTTAAACGTAGGAATCGATGATCTTCGCGGCATCGAAAAACAAATCGAATTATCTTGGAATAATTTAAGTTTTCCGTTTAGTCCGGGGGTTTCTACTTCGGACAATTTCACATCTGGAATCAATGCACAAATTGCTTTGAGTCCAACAGACAATCACATTTACACCTTTTCTTTTGAATTAAAATTAAAAGGAAGTCAGCAATTGTACTTCACGCCAGTTGGAAAAGAAACGGATATCAATGTTTCCTCTACTTGGACCACTCCTAGCTTTAATGGTTCGTTCTTGCCGGATGAAAACAAAGTGACAAAAGACGGATTTACCGCACATTGGAACGTATTGAATTTAAACAGAAACTACCCGCAATCATGGGTTGGAAGTCGTTACAACATCAATTATTCAGCTTTTGGAGTTGATTTAATCTTACCTGTTGACAACTACCAAAAATCGCATCGTTCTATTAAATACGCCATCCTTTTCATTGGATTAACATTCTTGGTTTTCTTCTTTATTGAAGTGTTCCAATCGGCATTTATTCACCCAATTCAATACATTTTAGTCGGAATTGCCTTAGTGATTTTCTATACCTTGCTCTTGTCTATTTCAGAATACTTGAAGTTCAACATGTCCTTCTTTATCTCTGCACTAGCCACGTTGATACTGATCTCCGGTTACGTCAAAGCGATTTTAAAATCAACGAAATTGACAGCATTCATTTCCGGATTATTGAGCATCCTTTACATCTTCATTTTCGTGATCATTCAATTGGAAGACTTCGCGTTGTTGATTGGAAGTATCGGCGTATTCATCATTTTGGCATTGATCATGTACTTCTCCAGAAAAATCGACTGGTACAGTATTGGAAATAATGGAAATAACCCTGCGGCTTAACGCGGGGTATTCCAAATTTCCCAACTTTTCAAGGCTTGATGCTGTAACATGGAAAGTCCGTTCATGGACGTTGCTCCATTCGCTCTACCCTGTTTCATGAATAAGGTTTCCTCTGGATTGTAAATTAAATCAATCAGTAGATGTTCCTCACTGAGTGCTTCGTACGGCATCTCTGGTGCTGCATCCACATTGGGAGACATTCCAAGAGGCGTACAGTTGACAATGACTTTACACGCAGCGATCATGTGCTCGTTGACATCCGCATAGGTGAAGTGATTCCCCAAATTTGATTCCGTTTGCGAAACAAAAATTACATCGATTCCGAGGGACTTAAACACATAAGCGACGGCTTTCGACGCTCCACCTGTACCGAAAATCAAGGCGCGCTCATGGTGGAAAGTTAAGAAGGGTTTGATGCTTTGCTGAAATCCGAAAACATCCGTGTTGTATCCTTTCTTTTTTCCGTTTTCGAAGGAAACAACATTCACTGCTTGAATTTCTTCCGCAAGTGGATCCAATTCATCTAGAAACGGAATAATCACCGTTTTGTATGGAATCGTGACATTCAATCCGTCAAAAATAGGATCCTTTATCAATTGGGGGAAGTCCGAAATTTCTTGAAGCTCATACGACGCGTAATGTGCATCAATTCCTTGTTTTTGAAAAAAATCCGCGAAAAATGACGGTGAAAAAGAATGCGAAAGGTGCTTGCCAATGAGTCCATATTGTTTCATGACTCAAAGGTAGGGAAATTTAATTTCCACTTTGATGCGCTAAATCCGTTAATCCACCACAAACCTAATCGGCAAGCGAACATAGGTACGAACTGCTTTTTCGTTTTTTGAGCCAGGTTTCCATTTCGGCATGTTTTTTACAACGCGAATAGCCTCCCGATTACAGGGCTCACATTTCCGCAAGCGCTCTTCCAAAACAACATTACTCACTGTTCCATCTTTTTCAATGATAAACCGAACAATCACTCTTCCACCCTCAAATAAATCTTCTTTGGGAACTGATCTTTTCTTTTTAGGGTTTGAAACGCCTTCTAAATTCGCTGTGATATACTGGGCTAAAGCCTCAAATCCACCATCGTATTCTGGATCAATTTCCGGTTTGTTCACAACCGCTGTATCGCTATTCGATTCAGTTACTTGCGCATACGACAAGGAACTAAGAGCCAAGGATAAAAAAAGGAAGAGTGTGTTTTTGTACATACATCAAATTTATTAATTTTTTTTCTTGAGTGTTGCTTCTCGCTGTTTGATTAACTTTGCATCCATGCACGGAATCGTTTTAAAATCAACGGGTAAATGGTATCAAGTCTTGTTGGAGGACCAACAAGTCGTGCAAGCTAGTATCCGCGGGAAACTGCGTATTGAGGGACTCAAAACAACGAATCCAATTGCTGCAGGTGACCGAGTAATTTTGGACGAAAAATCGGACTTCATTGAAGGACGTGAAGAATACTACACGATTCGTTCGATTGAAGACCGACACAATTACATCGTGCGAAAGTCCACCAATCTCAGCAAACAAATGCAAATTTTGGCGGCGAACATTGATCGTGCTTACCTCGTCGTGACCTTAAAATCACCTGTCACTCAAATTGCGTTCATTGATCGTTTTTTAGTGGCGGCTGAATCCTTTCGAATTCCAACAACACTTCTGTTTAACAAAGTGGACCTCTACTCCGATGAAGAAAACGTGCAATTTCATTACTTGAAAGAGGTGTATGAGAAAGTAGGATATCCCTGTTACCCGATTTCTGCGAGAGATGAATCCTCGGTGGCGTTTTTACGCGATGAAATCAAAGACCATCAAGTCATGATTTCCGGGAATTCTGGAGTTGGAAAAACAACATTGGTCAATGCATTAGATGACAGCCTTGATTTACGAACCGGTGAAATATCGAAAGCGCACGAACAAGGTAAACACACTACTACGTTTGCTGAAATGCATCCCCTTGCAACTGGTGGATTCATCATTGACACGCCAGGAATTCGTGCCTTTGGGATTGTCGATCTTGAAAAAGCACATTTCGCACATTATTTCCCTGAAATGCGGGAATTATTGGGTGAATGTC
>CALQBB020000075.1 GCA_943328715.2 Polynucleobacter meluiroseus
CGCCAATAGGTCAACAAGGGTACATCGCTGGAGGTCCTGTGAACTGGATTAATAGCGCTACTGCACTTATCAAACCGAATTAATCCAACTTCAAGGAAGAAAATTCGTCGTATTGAAAACCTCTTGAAAGCAGGAACCTCATCAGTTTCTGCTTTTTTATTTGTGGGTTTTTTTCTGAGGAAAGTTCCCGGTTTTTACGTTCAATTAAGGATTCCATCACTTCTTGATATTCTTCATCAGAGATAAACGCATAGATGCCTTCTTGAATTAACTTGGCGTCGATACGTTTTTGAAAGAGTGCGGCCTTGATTTTCTGGCGTCCCCATTTTTTGATGCGAAGTTTTCCTTGAACGTATGCTTCAACAAAGCGCCTATCGTCTAAGAAGTTGTTTTCTTTTAAGTGTTTAACGGCTTCGAGGGACAAGGATTCGTCCGCCCCCAAGCGATCGAGTTTCATTCGAACTTCTTGGGTACAGCGTTCCTGATAAGCACAAAAGGCTTCTAATTTAAAAATGATTTGCTCTCTTGAAAAAGCAGGTGGATTCATTACAAGGTAATTTCCTCGTTTGATTTATTCACGAAGGAATATTGTAATAAATGATGAGCAGTCAAACCGCGAACCGGAATCCATTGTTTGTATTTAAAGAACCAACGCCATTGTTTGCTGATGATTCCTTTTTTGAAGAATGCTTCCAAGTACGGGTGAACCAACAAGGTAACTCCTTTTTCTTTTCGGTCGTTCAATAAATAACTCAAGTTATTTTCGATTTCTTCCGAGAAAAGAATGCTGGCAGTTACTTCTCCACTTCCGTTACATGTTGGACATGTTTCCGAAGTTTCGATGTCCGTTTCTGGGCGAACACGTTGACGCGTGATTTCAATGATACCGAACTTAGACGGAGGAATCATGTTGTGTTTTGCACGGTCAGACTTCATAAATTCCTTCATTTTTTCGAAGAGAATTTTGTTGTTTTCTTTTTCGTGCATGTCGATAAAGTCGACACAAACAATTCCACCCATGTCGCGAAGTTGCAACACACGTGCAATTTCTTCCGCTGCTTCAACGTTCGTTGCAAGTGCATTCGATTCTTGTCCGTCAGCACCTTTACGGTTTCCACTATTCACATCGATCACGTGCATTGCTTCCGTATGCTCAATGATTAAGTATCCCCCACTAGGTAAAGGGACTTTCTTACCGAACAACGCTTTTATCTGCTTATTGATGGCAAAACGTTCAAAAATGTCAATTTTACCTTCGTAATTTTTAACGATTTTCTCACGTCCAGGAGCGATAGAAGAAACGTATTCCTTCATCTCTAAAGCTAAGGCTGGATCGTTGACATGTATATTTGTAAAGTTTCCATTCAACAAATCACGAAGAATAGAAGTGGTCGTATTTAATTCACCTAATACACGACGTGGGGGTTGAATCCCTTTTAAATTCGCGTGCATTCCGCGCCATTTTTCCAACAAGTTTTCAAGGTCTGTTTCTAAATCTGTGGTAGATTTATTTTCAGCCACTGTTCGAATAATGACACCAAAGTTTTTCGGTTTGATTCGATTCATGAGGTCCTTTAAGCGGTCCTTTTCATTCGAATCTTTAATTTTTTGACTAACAGATATTTTATCTGAAAAAGGTACAAGTACTAGGTAGCGTCCGGCTAGCGTCACTTCAGAACTCAAACGAGGTCCTTTCATGGATATAGGCTCTTTAGCCACCTGCACCAAAATGGGCTGGGACGAAGAGAGTACATTGCTAATTTTACCGTCTTTTTGAATGTCTTTCTCTAATTTGAAATATTGCAGATCTGCGACATTTTGTTTCCCTTGCATCGATTCTTTAACAAATCGAGAAAGTGAATGATACTGCGGACCAAGGTCCAAATAATGCAAAAAAGCATCTTTTTCGTATCCAACATCAACAAATGCAGCATTCAAACTAGGAACCACACGACGTACTCTTCCCAAATAGATGTCGCCAACAGCAAAATCTGAATTTCCACGGTCTTCATGTAATTCAATCAATTTGCCGTCCCGCAACAATGCGATCCAAATTCCATTTGACCTGGTATCGACAACGAGTTCTAGGTTCACAATTAGAAGTTTACAGGATGAAACAATGAAAGCTCACTGAAAGAATCAATGAGCCTCCTTTTCTTCTCAAATTAAGAAGTGCTTACTTCTTCTTCTTGTGACGATTTTTTCTAAGACGTTTTTTACGCTTGTGCGTAGCCATTTTATGTCTCTTTCTTTTTTTACCGCTTGGCATAATATATATTTTAGTGTTACTTGAATCTAAAAAAAATGCACCCCCTCAGAAAAGGGAGTGCAAAGATAAATAAAATTTTGAAATATCGAAATCTTATTTCACGCTAACCTTATTCTTTACTTCATCAATAAATACTTTTGATGGTTTGAAAGATGGAATGTTGTGAGCAGGGATAATGATTGTCGTATTTTTCGAGATGTTACGGCCCGTTTTCTGTGCGCGTTCTTTCACGATGAAGCTACCAAATCCTCTTAAATAGACATTATTTCCTTTAGCTAACGACGCTTTGATGGAGTTCATAAATGCCTCAACTGCTCTTAGAGCCTCGTTTCTTTCTAATCCTGTTTCTTCTGCAATGTCTGCTACGATATCCGCCTTAGTCATATTTTCTTGATGTTAATTGATTTTTAATGCGGTGCAAAAGTATATCACAGAAACTTTATATTGTTAATTTTCCTGTTTTTTTTCTCAAAAATTTTCAAATGGAGCAAATTCAACGTGAGTTAAGCAACTGGTATCGCATCCACAAGCGACCACTTCCTTGGCGCGAAACTACGAATCCGTATTTCATTTGGCTCAGTGAAATCATCCTTCAACAAACACGCGTGGAGCAAGGAATGGCTTATTATTTCAAGTTTATAAATGCCTTCCCCACGGTGTTTGACCTTGCTAAAGCGGATGAACAAGTAGTGTTGAATTTGTGGCAGGGACTCGGGTATTACAGTCGAGCGCGGAATTTACACCGCACTGCAAAACAGATTGTGGAAGAATTTGATGGTGTGTTTCCCGATAGTTACGATGGCTTGTTGAAATTGAAAGGTATCGGGCCCTATACCGCTGCAGCCATTGCTTCTTTTTCGTTTAATTTACCGCATGCCGTTCTCGACGGGAATGTTTTTCGTGTGTTGAGCCGCTTGCACAACTGGGGTGTCCCCATCAACTCCACACAAGGGAAAAAAGATTTTGAGAAATTCGCCAATGAGCTTTTAGATCGGCAGAATCCGGGTTTGTTCAATCAAGCCATGATGGAATTTGGTGCCTTGCACTGCAAGCCAGCACAGCCATTGTGTGGTGAATGTCCACTCACGGTATATTGTCTTGGCTTTGCTCAAAAGACCATTGGAGAACTTCCTGTCAAGTTGAAAAAACAGTCGGTTCGACAGCGGTTTTTTGTCTTTGAGTTGATGCAGCCTAGAAAAGGATGGATGCTTCTTCAAAAAAGAAATGAAAAAGACATCTGGCAACATTTGTATCAATTTCCACTGAAAGAATTTCAAAGTTCAGTAGAGAAAGAATTGTATTTAGCTTCTGTTCAGTCGAGCTTTCAGTCAAAAGAATACCGTCATGTGCTTTCACACCAACATTTATTTTGTCATTTTATTGTTCGAGATGCGACTCCACAAGAGGACGGAGAGCTTGTACAAATAGAAGATTTGCAACAATATCCAATCCCGAGAGCAATCGACCGTTTTTTAGAAGATTATGGACTTGATATTTTTCATTCCCAAGCAAGATAACTTACTACCTTTGTAAAAATTCGAATCATGATTCAACTCATACATTCTGCGGAAGGCAACGGCTGCGCCACGAAAATCTATTTACTAGAAACAAGCGTTACGCAAATCTCCGGATTAGCCGAACAAACGGTTTCAGGATTTCAATCGAGCGACAAGAAATTTGACTATTTCAAAAGTCCAGAAGGATTTACTTTTCTCGTAAAAACAGATCAAAAAGCAGAAGAACTTCGCGTTTTAGGAAATACGATAGAAGGCCTGATTTGCGATACAGAAGGAGGGATACAACTCATCGGGACGAACAATGACGCTTTGTTCGCCATAACCGAAGGATTGCTTTTATCGAGCTACCGATTTACGCAACACTTTTCAAAACCGAAAGACTACACATTCAAACAGATTTTCGTTGATGCTTCCTTGACAAGCGATCAAGTATCCGAATTGACTTCCATGTCAAAAGCGGTTTTCTGGACACGCGACATGGTGAATACACCTGTTTCACACTTGAACGCAGAGCAATTAGCTGAATCGATTTCGAAACTTGGTGAAGAAGCTGGATTTCATGTGACTGTACTTGGAAAAACGCAAATCGAATCCCTGAAAATGGGTGGACTCTTAGCGGTAAACAAAGGCTCGATTGATCCACCAACATTTACCATTGCGGAATACAAACCGGCAAACGCGGTAAACAAAAAACCTGTCGTTTTAGTGGGAAAAGGTGTTGTTTACGACACCGGCGGACTGAGCTTAAAGCCAACTGCTGGATCCATGGATACGATGAAAGGCGACATGGCAGGTGGGGCAACTATGGCTGCTGTGATTTACTATGCTGCCTTGCAAAAACTTCCTGTTCATATCGTTGGACTCATTCCGGCAACCGATAATCGTCCGGGTGGAAATGCCTACACTCCTGGTGACGTCATCACGATGTTTGACGGAACGACAATCGAGGTGCTAAACACCGATGCAGAAGGAAGAATGATTTTAGCAGATGCATTGGCATACTCAGCCAAATATGATCCGGAAATTGTCATTGATGCCGCAACCTTAACAGGAGCAGCACTGAGAGCAATTGGAACGGAAGCCACAATTATCATGGGGAATGCGGAAGATACGTACTTTCAAGATTTAGAGAAAATAGGTTTTGATGTTCATGAGCGCGTTGTCCGTTTTCCATTCTGGGACGACTACAAAGCACACATGAAATCAAAAATCGCAGACATGAAAAATATTGGAGGTCCAAATGCTGGGATGATATCCGCAGGGAAATTTTTAGAGCATTTCGTAAAAGCTCCCTATATTCACATGGATATTGCGGGTCCGGCTTGGTTGGACTCAAAAGAAAATTATAAAGGAGATGGTGGAACAGGAGCGGGTGTTCGTTTGTTGTATCAATTTTTGAAAAATCGTTATAAATAATGGATAGAGAACAAGAAACAACGAAAGAGCCAGTTTCAACGAAGGAATTGTATAATGTCGGTATCACACTCGGTGACTTGAATGGAATTGGTCCAGAAGTCACGCTAAAGGCATTGAAAGACAACCGGATTCTGGGCGATTTCACGCCAGTGATTTACGGTTCTACCAAAATAGTTTCGTATTACAAGAAGTTGCTAGATCTCCAAGACTTTCAATATATATCTTGCAAAGACGCAAGTGAAATCCAAGCCAAAAAAATCAATGTCATCAACATTTGGAATGAAGATGTTGAGTTACAAGTTGGATAAGCTACTGCAACGGGTGGTTCTTATGCATTCAAATCATTAGAAGCTGCCACACAAGATTTATCCGAAGGAAAAATTGATGTGTTGGTGACGAGTCCATTCAGCAAAGATGCCATTCAAAAGGCTGGATTCCAATTTCCAGGACACACAGAATATCTGGCCGATATGTCAGGTGTTCCAGAAGC
>CALQBB020000076.1 GCA_943328715.2 Polynucleobacter meluiroseus
ATTTTGTTTTCTGCATTCCCCGCGGATGTGCTTGAGCGTAAACGGCCGTAAGTTGCGCAAAAGAGTTGTGTGTATACACTTGAGTAGCTGATAAATTTGCGTGTCCCAGTAAGTCTTTCAAGGTTTCTAATCCTGTTCCACGATTTAGTAAATGCGTGGCAAAGGTATGTCGAAGGACATGGGGACTTTTTTTATCGGAAGTAGTGAGCGTTCCGAGTATGGCATTGATTTTTCGATAAACCAAAGTTGGATATAGGTCCTTGCCATTTTCACGGGTAAAAAGTTTCAGTGATTCAATGTTCATCTTTGACTTCATCTTCCGAAACAACTGAATCGTTTGACTTAATTGATTAGAAATGGGGATTAAACGCTCTTTACTGCGTTTTCCGAGCACTTTGATGTGTTGCTCGCTCACATCTGAATCCTTTAGTCCGATAAGCTCGCTCAAACGAATTCCTGTTTGATAGAAAAGTTCGAACATCAGCTCATCGCGTACTCCATTAAAATCGGATGAAAAGAGCAGACTTGTTTTCGCCGGATCCAATTCGGACTCCTTCACAAAAACAGGTAAGCGTTTTTCGTTTTTTGGGCCTTGTATTTTCGCGAGTGGATTACTTGTGATTTCGCCTTCTTTTCGCAGCCATTTAAAATAGGTTCTTAGGGAAGCTAATTTTCGATTGACGCTGCGATTACTTATTCCATCATCAATGAGCTGAACAATCCAACCGCGAATAAGAAAGGAATTTACTTCTTGAAAGTCTTTTTTTGAGGATATATCAGCAAAATCGATGAATTGCTGTATGTCGTGCTCGTATGCTCCAATGGTATGAGGAGAGTATCTTTTTTCAAAAGAAAGGTATTGGATGAAATGTTCGAGCATAAAAAAAGGAGCTTACGCTCCTTTTCAACGAATATTTTGAACAAATGTTACAATTCAGCCGACTGCATTCTTTGTTTGTAAGCAGCTCGTATGATTTCCTGGCGACGAGAAACAGATGGTTTAATAAACTCTTTGCGTCCACGCAATTGCTTCATCATATTTGTTTTCTCGTACTTTTTCTTGTACTTCTTCAAAGCTCTTTCGATGTTTTCGCCTTCTTTAATTGGAATGATCAACATATGTTATAATTTACATTTAAACTTAGGTGGGCAAAGATAGGACATTAATCCTAATTCACAAAAATTTATTTCAATATTTCTCGAGAAATAACCAATTTTTGAATTTCGGAGGTTCCTTCACCGATTGTCATGAGTTTTGCATCGCGTAAGAATTTCTCTGCTGGATACTCTTTTGTATATCCGTAACCACCCATAATTTGCACCGCTTCATTCCCGCACTTCACAGAAACTTCAGAAGCAAAGTACTTTGCAAAGGCTCCCTCTTTGGTCATGTGTAATTTTTCATTTTTTCTATACGCTGCCTGAAACGTCAATAATTCTGCCGCTTCTAATTGGGTTTTCATATCAGCTAATTTAAATGCGATAGCTTGAAATTGCGCGATTGGATGTCCAAACTGCTCACGCTCTTTCGCGTATTTCACGGATGCCTCATACGCGCCACGTGCAATTCCACAACTTAAGGATGCGATAGAAACGCGTCCACCATCGAGGATTTGCATGGCTTGTTTAAATCCTTCTCCAATATTTCCAATGACATTTTCTTGAGGAACGCGCACATTGTCGAAAATTAGTTCGGCTGTTTCACTGGCTCTTACACCAAGTTTGTCTTTGATTTTCACTGCGGAAAAACCAGGCATATCTTTTTCAATGATAAACGCAGTAATTCCATTTGAATCTAATAATTCACCTGTACGCACCAAAATAACGGCAACATCACCACTTAATCCGTGTGTGATCCAGTTTTTTGCTCCGTTAATAATCCAGTCGTTTCCGTCTTTTACGGCAGTTGTCTGCATGCGCATCGCATCCGAACCTGTATTTGCTTCGGTTAAGCCCCAAGCTCCAATAAATTCACCGGAAGCTAATTTCGGAAGGAATTTTTTCTTTTGTTGCTCGTTACCGTGGTAATAGATATGTCCTGTACACAAGGAATTATGTGCCGCAACACTTAATCCTATTCCACCACATACTTTTCCAAGTTCCATTAATGCTGTTGCGTATTCGAAATACGTAAATCCGGATCCACCGTATTCTTCCGGAATAAAAATACCGAGTAGTCCAAGTTCACCCATTTTTTTCATGGTTTCAACTGGAAAATGCTCATCGGCATCCCATTGTTTATAAAAAGGTTTGATTTCCTTTTCTGCAAAATCACGCACCATCTGCGCGATCATTAGTTGGTTTTCGTTAAGAGAGAAATTCATGGTTGTTGATTGATGTTGATTGATGTTTTAGCTTATTTCAATAGGAGATTATTCCATTAATATTTGATGAGTAATTCTTTAATTTTTCTTGTCCTTCTAGGAAACTTAGTTCTACTAGGAAGCTAAATCCGGCTACCTCTGCCCCACTCTTTTGAATCAACTCTGCTGCAGCGCTTGCAGATCCACCTGTGGCTAAAAGGTCATCGTGAATCAATACGCGTTGATTTGCTTGAACCGCATCGCTATGCATTTCGATAACAGCACTGCCGTATTCCAAATCATAGGCGTGCTTAATTTTATTGTAGGGAAGTTTTCCTTCCTTGCGGATAAGTATAAACGGAATGCCTAGTTTAATCGCCAACGGAAAACCAAATAGAAAACCTCTGCTTTCAATTCCGGCCACTGCGTCTAACTTCGCATCTTTATAGGTTTCCACGAGGTGATTAAGTACATCAGCGGATAATTCTGCATCCAACATAATAGTTGAAATATCCTTAAACAAGATGCCTGGTTTCGGAAAATCAGCCACATCTCGAATACATGTTTTTAGTCTATTTTCAATACTCATACCTACAAAGATAGGTAAGGTCTGACTTTTTCGAATGTTTCTTGGTCAATAATTACAGATTCACGTATTTCTTCAATGGATTTAAACCCTCCTTTTTGGATCCTCATTTTGACAATTGAATTCGCTTGATTCCAATTAAGGTATGGATGAGCCTGTAATTCTTCTGCACTTGCTTGATTAATAGAGAGTTTTCTAATTTTGGATGCTTCACAGCTTATTTGTGCTTCAATTTGCGCATATATTTCTGGTGTCATTTTCCAAACTTCAAGGATTTGCTCTTTTCGAACGAATCCCCCTAATTGTTTTTGGTATTTGATGATCTGTCGTGCGTAAAATGGACCGAGTCCCTTTATTTTCATCAGTTCCTCCTCGCTTGCTTCATTGGCATTCACGAGCGCAGGAGAACTTGTTCCTTGCGTCGGTAGTTTCTTTGTTGATTCACCTTCCTGCATAGGATATTGTGTGAAATCTTTAATGTTCTCGTATGTTTTTTTGGGGATAAACTTTATTTTCTGCAGTTCCTCATTGGAATGTATCCCGCGTTTAGTGAATTTAAGTACGATGGAAGCCTGTTTTTCGCTCAGTCCAAATTGCATCCATTCTTCGCTAGAAAGTTCATTCGGATTAAAGGGCTTCGTTGGCTTTTTGAAAGTCCTTTTGGAATGAGGCCACGTTCTTTTTTTGTATTTCGCATTCAAGCCTTTAAATTTTCGTGTTGAATCCCATCTTGGTTTCTCCTCGACAGGCAGCAGGATTAGTTTCGTCGCTGAATCATCCTTTTGAAGGAATAAGAAAAAACGTGGCGCGAAAATGATCAGAACGGAGGCTATTAATAACACCCAAATACCGCGTTGATGGCGGATAGACATATCAAATGGATTACCTTGAAACATGTGCGTTCAAAATTTAAGTCAAACAAACTATTCAAGTAATCTTTCCCCGAAAACTAAACGATGGAAATGCTAAAAAAGTATATCAATTACCTCTTTTTTCTATCCGCAATGAAATAGATTGGAATTCCTAGAAGGACAATCAGCAAGCCCATTCCGGCATTTCTTAAATCATAGACAAGCAAGTCAATGCATATCGCCAAGGTTACAAGGATGTACAAAGCCGGAATAAATGGATAGCCAAATGCTTTGTATGGTCGTTCTGTATTCGGTTCTTTTTTTCTCAAAATGAAAATGCCGAAAATTGTCAGGATGTAAAACAAGAGACTTGCAAAGGTACTATACACCAGAAGGTCGCCATATTTACCAGACAAGCATAAAATACTTGCCCAAATTCCTTGAATCCACATAGCAACACTAGGCACATTGAATTGATTCAATTTTTTCGCTTGCTTGAAGAAGAGTCCATCGGAAGACATTGCATAAAACAAACGTGATCCCGCCAAAATGAGTCCGTTATTACATCCGAAGGTTGAAATCATGATTAATGCCGCCATCATGGAAATTCCGAGTCCACCAAAAATAACGGAAGCAGCACCTGCCCCAACTCGGTCATTTGCCGCGAACATAATTCCTTGTCCGATTGCATCAGTTGCCATCGGATCTCCTCCTTTTGGCAATAGTGCGAGGTATGCAAGGTTTGCCAAAATGTAAATGATGGTCACAATGGTCGTTCCAAAAAACAGACTTTTTGGTATGTTTTTTTTCGGGTCTTTAATTTCTCCTGCAATAAACGTGACGTTATTCCATGCATCAGAAGAGAACAAAGAATTGATGATTGTTGCCCCTAAAGCGCCCATTAACGCGAACCCAGTTAATGGAATGGTGTCTAATGCTCCACTAGGTAATTGAACGGTTTTATAAGCGTTCCACATGTGATCAAAATTCTGTGTAAAAACATCGGTTTTTAATCCGATTGTCAGGCCTAGAACGATGAGTGCAAACAGGGCAAATAACTTTGCCGCTGTAAAAATCAACTGAAGGATTTTGCCATTTTGAACACCTCTAGAATTCAGGACGGTAAGGACCATAATACTACCAATTGCGACTAATTGTCCATAGGAAACATTAACAATTGGTGTTTTCAAAAAGACATCATTCAATACCGGAAAGAAAACTCCTGCATATTTTGCGAACGCGACGGCAACCGCGGCAATGACTCCTGTTTGAATGACCGTAAAGACTGTCCAGCCGTATAGAAACGACATCATTTTTCCATATGCTCGCTGAATGTAAACATATTGTCCACCAGCATTCGGCATCATTCCAGCTAGTTCACCATAACTCAGCGCGGCAAAAATGGTGATTAAGCCGGTGAGGATCCAAAGGACAATCATCCATGCGGCAGAACCAATATCGCGCATCATTGGAGCTGTTACAATGAAAATTCCTGAACCAATCATTGACCCAGCGACCAATAAGGTAGCGTCTAATAGTCCGAGTGATTGTTTTAATTTAGATTCCATAGTAGTTCTGTTTAGTTAAAACAAAACTGTCCCCTCCTATGGAGAAGACAGTTTCAATTTTATATCAATAAGTCCGAATGTTCGACTATTTTTTCGGGTGCAAATGTGAGTTTCTGCGGCTGTATGTGAAATAGATGATTAATCCAAGTCCCATCCACAATGCTGCTGCTTGCAAGGTTGCGATGTCTAATGAAACAATCATCGCTGTACATACTAGAATTCCTAGAATTGGTACCAATGGCACCAATGGAGTTTTGAATGGACGTTTTAACTCTGGATTGCTTTTACGCATGATGAGGATTCCAAGACAAACTAGACTAAACGCGAACAATGTTCCGAATGAAGTTAAATCTCCAGCCACACTTCCCGGGA
>CALQBB020000077.1 GCA_943328715.2 Polynucleobacter meluiroseus
TCACCGAGTCCGTAGTAGGAAGCAGGTTGATTGGTAGTAGATTGCGACCAAGTTTGTGAGAATACAAAAAGGATAAGGAAATTAAAGAGAATCTTCATTCAGGCGGTAAATTTCTAGAATTCCTTCTAGGGTTAAATGTTCGAGTACAAAGATGTTACTTTTTTGCTCGAAATCAAAATATCGCGCGTCTCCTCCGGTGAGGTAAACGTCTAAATCAGGGAATTTTGTTTGGTAAAGGCGAATCAACTCAGTGATTTCGGCTTCCCAACCGTTAAACACGCCACTTTCAATGGATTCTTTCGTATTTTTACCAATGAGCTTTGCGGCTGAATGAACAGGAATCAGTGGAAGTTTTGCGGTAAACGTTTGTAGGGAAAGCGCTCGCATGTTCAATCCTAGAGAAATCGATCCACCCTCATATGTTTGACGTTCATTCATAAAATCACATTTGATGCAGGTACCCAAATCAACGACCAATTTTGCTTTTGTTGGATTCCTGTTTGCCACGGCTGCCATGTTGCACAGACGGTCAATCCCAAGTGTTTCGGGTGTCAGGTAGTCCATATGAAAAGGCAAATTCATGTGAGCGCTTATGTACATCTTGTTTTGAAAAAAATCTTCCAATGGTTTTTTCCATTCATCTGCAAGCACAGACGAAATCACGATGGGAATGTTACCATCCAGTTCCTGCCAAGGAAAAGAGCTCAATTCGAAGCGTTTAACACGAGAAATCACCCCATTTTCCACCGTTCCAAGTTTCACGTGTGTGTTCCCGGCATCCAATAAATAGGCGGTTGTTTTGTTGTACATGACGCAAAGTTAAGTAGCTTTCCAAGAAATTTACCTGACTTTTTGATTAGAAATAAAAAAAAGTGTTAAATTTGCCCCACCAATAGCTGGTGCCTTAGCTCAGTTGGTAGAGCAAAGGACTGAAAATCCTTGTGTCCCTGGTTCGATTCCTGGAGGCACCACTAGCCAAAGTCCTGACGGAAACGTCAGGACTTTTTTTTGACCACGCTCCGCTGCACTTGCACTGCTGCTGCACATTTGCAATTTCACTGCTGGGGAACATTGGAAAAGTGGTCATCATGCAATAGAACTATTTACTGAAAAATTTGTGTGGGGAAAGATAAATTATATCCACAATAACCCGGTTAAAGACAAATTTGTGAAAAATCCACAAGAGTGCTTATACTCGTCGGCTTCAAATTATTGGTATGGTGTAGGTTTGTTGGAAGAGGTGCAATGTTTTACTCCACGATTAAAAACTGTATGATTATTTTTTTTTAGTGTAAAAAAATAAAGATGGTTTCGCAGCAGTGCAACTGTAGTTAATAGCGAGCGGTAAAATGATTTAGACTGTAATATGAAGAGATTGTTTCGCAGCAATAAAACTGCAGCGAAGCTAAGTTGCAATGTCTGGCTTCGCAGCAATGCAACTAAATGGTATCGTACGAGATTAACGAATCAACGTGATAAATCCTTGTTTTTTGATTTCAGTTCCGCCAAGCATGACGCCGTTTAACATGTAAAAATAAACGCCATCTGTGTGTGGTTTTCCGTCTGTGGAGAGTCCGTCCCAAGCTGCAACTCCGGTTTGATCTTCTAAAATACTGACCATATTTCCCCAACGATTGAAAATCATGATGTCATACGATTTGAAAGCTGGATAGGGCAGTACCACGAAGTCATTGACGCCATCGCCGTTTGGCGTAAATACGTTTGGAACCCAAATATCTGGGTCACTGACGAAAACAGTCGTTTCGTAGGTGGAAACACATCCTAATTGATCGACCACAGTGAGTGTGATGACATGTGGACCACCTTGTGAAAAGGACGTTGTGGGCGCAGTGTTCGAATTCCATGTAAAGGTGGAGTCTGTATCTAAATTCCATGTCCAACTGATAATCGGTGCATTCGTAAAGGTCGATTGGTCATTAAAATTGATGATCCCATTGATGTCCGCATACACTGGATTTGGAACGAAAAAAGCGTCCAAATCGTCGTCATTGACAGAAATTGGATCCAAGGGCAAAAGAATCTGACAACCAACGGAGTCAAAAATGGTAATGCTTGGTTGATTCGGTCCCGGTGTGGCGTATATGTAATTAAAATCCAAGGAATCCGAATAGCTGGTGCCATCCCCTAAATTCCAAACTAAACTATCAATGTTGGAAACATTCGTCAAGTAAAACAATGCTCCCTGTGAACAAATCGTGGCATCTTGCAGCCAATTCGGTGTTCCCATCGGACCGCCAATTGAAATGTAGTCTAGCACTGTGGAATCATCGGTACATCCGTATTGATCCGTAACAATGAAGTTTAAATCAAAGGTTCCGTTTGTCACGAGCGTATTTGATGGATTCTGAAGGATGGAGTTGTTTCCATTCCCAAAGGACCAATTCCAACTGGTAATAGTTCCATAGGAGAAGGAGGAATCTTGAAAATTGCAAAAGATAGGTGGGCAATCGTATGCACCGTTTGCATTCGGAACGGCGCCAGTAAAGAAGAAATTCGGAATGGCGAGTGGTGTGGACATGATCAAGGTGCGATTCAAGGTGTCTTTACAGCCGTTTCCGTCCGTCGTTATGAGTGTTAAAATGTGCGAATTTGACAATTGTCCGTTGTTTGGATTGGTCAAAGTTACCAGTGTATCCGTACTCGTACCTATCGTTGAACCATTTAGGAGCCATTCGTAACTTAAGGTGCCTGTTCCTGTGGATTGATTGATGGTCAGATTCGTATCCAAATCACACAAAACAGAATCGATGTCAAAGTCTGCAGTAGGTTTGGTGATGGTAATGGTGACGCCTGTTGGCAAGGAAGTACAGCCGAAAATATCCGTAGCGACTATGGTTGCAGAATATGCACCGGTACCATTAAATGTATGAATGATTGGTTGATTCACATTATTGGTGATCAGAATGGAATTATCATCCGAGAAACTCGTGCTAAATGAACTCAGAGGTAGTCCATTAGCTAGACTAAACGACGTATTGGTGAATGGAACTGTAAATGGTGAACATCCGCTGTAATCATTCGCGAGAATTCCTGCGATTGGCCTGTTCACGACTTTCACAGTCTGTGTGGCCGTTGATGAACAACCTACACTATTGGTCACCAGGTGAGAAATGGTATAATTTCCCGGAGCGGGATAGGTATAGCTTATATTTGGTGCATTATTAACAAACTGACCATTCCCCATGTTGTAAAACCAATTATTTACTGGGTGAGATCCAGAAGCTCCACTCCATGATGTGCTGATATCGGTTAAATTGATTGCGGTCCCGTTACAAACAGTATCGTTGGACATGGTGAACTGACTGGCGAGCTGAGAAATAGTGATGGTGGAGGTAATGCTGTCCGAGCAACCTGTCGTGTAGTTGTGAATGACCTGTTCAATGTTGTATGATCCATAAGTGGAATACGTATGACTGGTATTTCCGCCATTGGGGACATCGAGTTGGGCGTTGGTGAAATTCACATTTGGCGTATTGTCAAAGAACTCATAATGCATGTCCACGTTGTCAGAAAGTACACCGTGAATGGAATTGTCATCGATTGCAACGTTTACGGGAAAGGAACTTGGATTGCAAAACAAAGAGGCACTCGGCGAAAACTGGGCAATTGGTGCGAGAATATACACGGCGTCTTCAACGATAAACGTATCCTTACATCCTCTAAAGTCAGCAATAAACATGACGTCGAAATAACCGGTATCTGATTGGAATTGATGCGTTGGATTCTGCTCAATGGACGTTCCATCTCCAAAATCCCAAAAGTAAGTGACTTCATTGGCGTTATGCGGGACGGAGATGTACGTTGAACTTGTGAAATTCACGTCTTCATTGGAGCAAGCAATCAAAGGTGTGTAGGTGAAATGTACAGAGTCGATGTTTCCCACCGTCACATAATCGTTTTTAATAATCGTATCCGTACAGCCTGATTGGGTCGTAATGATTAATTGAACATCGTATACACCAACTTGATACGTTTGAGCTGGTGGAAAATGACCATTGAACGTTTGACCATTACCAAAGTTCCATTGCCAAGAAACAATCGGATTCGAAGGTGTGAAGGAGGTATCAATGAAATTGACAACGAGCGGATCACAGCCTGCAGTATCCAAAGCAAAAAATCCAGCTTGGACATTCGTCATGTTGATGTAGTCATTCAAGGTTGTTGAACCTGTACATCCAGCAGCTGTTGTTAAACTCAAGGTGACATCGTATAAGCCACTTTGAGTGTAAATGTGCGGTGGAGGTGTTAATCCGGTGTAGGTTTGACCATCTCCAAAGGACCAAACATACGTACCTGGTATCGTCGTGCTACTTGTAAATTGGATGGATCCAGGCGCACAGTTCGTAATTGGATTCGCACTGAAAACAGGATTGGTGTTGGCCTGAATAGAGATGGATTGTGTAATTGTTGAAGTACATCCTGAACTGGTGTTTTGGGAGGTCAATTGCACCGTATAGGTTCCGGGTGCATTGAATGCGAAGGAAGGATTTTCTAAAGAGCTTGTTCCCTGGGTGCCAAAATTCCAACTCCAAGCATTGGCTCCAGCAGTTGAATTATCTTGAAACGGTATAGCTTGTCCAACACAGCCAAAAGTAGGTGCAGTGATTCCAGCTTGGAAATTTGATACTTGAATACTCTGTGTGCTTGTTGCGACACAGGAAGTACTTGTATTCGTCACGTTTAACGTAATCGTGTAACTTCCGGCAGAATTATAGGTGATATTCGGTGGATTCGCAGCAGTGGAGTTCTGACTATTCCCAAAATTCCATGCGTTACTGAAATTCGCTCCAGTGGAAGAACTATTGACAAAAGACAAAGTGAGTGGAACGGTACAGCCTAATCCGTTGACAGAAAAAGCAACGATGGGCAATGGATTCACCGTAATGAATGCGGTTTTTATTTCCGCATCGACTGCTCCAATGGCGTTTGTTACGACCAAGGTAACGGTAAATGTGCCGGCAGTGCTAAACGCATGCGATGGACTAAGCAATGTTGAAAGTGCACCATCTCCAAAATCCCAAGCATTTGAAACGATCGCGCTTGTCCCGTTTGGAATAGATGTATTCGTAAAGTTCACCGGGACACCAACGCACACCACCAAAGGATTCGCGGTAAAATTAGCTGTAGGCATTTGCGCACGAGAAAAAAACGTGAATGCAACAAGAAATACGACTAAAAGTATGCGCATGTAGGTAGCTAGTAGTTTAGGTACTAGCCTTAACGCAAAATTGAAGGGTAAAGTTGCTTAAAAGGGCATTTTTATCAAGCTTACGTGCATTAAAATGCAAAAAGACAGAAAACGATTATTTTTTTTCAAAAATCAAAGGATGTACTTACCTTGATTTCCCCAAAAGAATGGAGATCATGAACTGAGGTGGCAGAAGGATAATCTATTTTGGAAAATTCAATTCCATTCCCGGGAAGAATACATGTCCCATAATGAGTGGATTGAAAACAAAATATTGACATTTTACCAATTCGCCATTCGGTAGTTGACACCAGAATTTGTTCATGTCCATATTTTCCATCTCGCCAAATTCGTTGCGTTGTGCTTCCTTCGATGCGATTTTAAACATGCGTAATTTTGTGGAAGGCCCTTGTTTTTCTTTAACGGTAAGGACACAGAATGGCGCAGA